>NZ_JBEXTX010000022.1:0-82668 GCF_040614175.1 Amycolatopsis sp. NPDC006131 | reverse complement strand
CGGCGCGAGTACGCCGAGGGTTACCTGCTGCACCTGGACGCGTTGCGGTGGTTCGGCGCGCAGTACTGCGGCAGCCCGGAGGACGCCGTGGACCCGCGGCTGGCGCTGGACCGCAACGAGCTGAGCGGCCTCCCGCCGACCCTGGTGATCACCACGGAGTACGACACGCTCCGCGACGAGGGCGAGGCCTTCGCGGCCGCGTTGAGCGCCGCGGGCACCGAGGCCCGCGCGGTGCGGATGGACGGCCTGGCGCACGCCACCTACTGGGCGACGGCCGCCATCCCACGCGGAGCGGAGATCCACCAGGCGGTGGTCGAGCACCAGCGCGCGGTGCTCTGAAGGTGGCGCTTGGGCGGAGGTCCCGCCCTCGCGGGGCCTCCGCGCTTCGCTGGACCTTGGCACCCGGTACGGGTGCGAGTGCCGTGGAGGCTCGGATCACGAACCGCTCTCGGCGCGTTCGCGGTTGCGCTGCTGCCGCTCCTGTTCGCGCCGGCTGTAGGTCGCCCGGCGGACGCTCTCCTCGTCCTCGAGGCTCGAACCCATCGCCCCGGCGACGATTCCCACGGAGGCGGACAGCCACACCAGCTTGAGGTACGAGGCGGGGCCGGCCGGATGGCCGAGGACCTGCGCCATGTAGGTGCCTTCGACCAGCACGACCGCCGCCAGCAGGGCCAGCCCGAAGAGGATGGCGTACATGCACGCGACGCCGATCGTCAGAGTCAGCGCGGTCGAGGCGTTGTACAACAGGGCCTTCCGTCGTTCGAGGTGCCCCGACGGCGAGTCCCAGAGGTGGTTGTGCAGCATCAGCCAGCCCGACATGACCACGATCGCCAGGACCGTGATCCCCGCCAGGCGCAGCGCGGGCAGGGCTTCGGCGAGCCGCCAGAACGAGGTAGTGATGATGCCGTAGGCGGCGGTGGCCGCCGCGGCCGCGGTGGCTCCGGCGAGGTTGGGCACCAGCCGCCACGGCCGGTTGTCCCGGATCATCCCGGCGAGCAACCGCAGGCGACCGCGCACGCCGACCAGGGCCAGGTGCTGGTCGGCGGCGCCGCGGTCGCGGATGTGCCGCATCGGCGCCACGAGTTCCCGGAGCCGGTCGAGTGCCCGCCGCGGCGGATCTGCCGCCTTCGCCGAGCGAGGGGACATCAGGTGGTGGATCAGGTGGATGATCAGCCGGCACGCCCGGCCACGTAGACGCAGGGCGCCGAGCGCGGGCAGGGACACCATCGCCACGCCGTGAGCGACGTTGTAGTCCGAGGCGATCGGGACCGTGCCTGCACGCCGCGGGAGATCCGTGATCAGCACGAGGAGGTCCCACTCGTGCTCGGCCCGGTGCTCCTCCGCGAGGGCGAGCATCGGGATGTTGCCTTCCTCGTCGAGTGGCAACGAGCGCGCCTCGTGCTCGACGTGCCAGCTCGTCTCATCACCGAAGTCGTCGGCCAGACGGGCGGGCAGGCCCTCCGCGATTCGCCCGGCGAGCTGCCTGGGCAGTCCGTCATCGGTCAGGAGGCCTACCGAGACGGCGTCCGGCGTGCGCTGAGCAGTCATGCTGGGGCCTTCCCTCGATCTCTGGGCGTGAGATCGCCAGGGTTCCCGATGCGCCCTCAGGCAAACGGGCTGACAGGACGCCTGGCGCCGGCGAGAGATCCGGCGCCGCTGGACGAGTAAGTCCGTACTTGATCAGTGGTCGTAGGTGGCCGGATCGGGTGGTCGGTCAGCCCGTGGCGAGGTTGTGCTTGGCGGGGTGCGGTTGCAGCAGTTCAGCATCCGACAGCCGCGGTGGCCTGCCGGCGCGAGCGGACTTGCCGAGGTGGTCACCGATCTCCAGACACCACCCGTATTCAGGACTTACTCGTCTGGTCCTGACGTGAGCGCTTTTCCGTGTCGAACTCGCCGCGGGCCGCGCGCTCGCGTACGCGGCGCCAGAACTCGAGGGCGGCGTATTCCATGCCCAGCCCGAGTTCCAGGGTGATCATCCGGCCCGCGACCTCTTCGATGTGGCCGAAGCGGCGCTGCATCTCCTCGTACTCGGCGATCCTGCGCTCGTGCTGCTCGACCTGCTCCTTCGCGAGCCGCGCGACGTCGTCCGGTCCGGCCAGCTCGCTGAAGAAGAGCTTGATCTCCGCGACGTCGCGGAGTTCGAAGTGCTCGTTGACCGGCTCGGCCATCCAGTCGCGCAGCGCCTTGCGGCCGGCGTCGGTGATCGAGAACGTCTTGCGACGGCGCCCCGAGTCCTCCTCGTCGAGTTCCAGCAGGCCGGCCTCCTCGAGGCGCTTGGGCTCCGAGTACAGCTGCGCGTGCGGGAAGTTCCAGAAGTACCCGACCGACCGGCCGATCGCGCGCTTGAGGTCGTAGGACGTGGACGGACCGCGCAGCGCGATCATGCCGAGCACCACGTACGACGTCGTCGACAGCCGAACCGTTGACATGCTCCGAACCATATCGTAGGTTCACAACCGTCCGAAACAGATGGTCAGTCTCATATCGTTTGTTACGGACGGTTAGCTCTGCTCGGCACGATCACTGTCGCGATGGAGGGACGGTCATGGATCTGGGCACGGTTCTGCGCTGGACGGCCGAGCGTTATCCCGGGCGCCGCGCGGTGGGCGGCGCAAGCCCCATGACCTACGCCGAGTGGGACGCGCACACCGACCGCCTGGCACGGGCGCTGGCCGCGCTCGGCGTCCGGCCCGGCGGGCGCGTGGTGCTCTCGCTCGCCGGCGGCGAGCCGCTGGCCAGCCTGCACCTGGCCGCGCAGAAACTCGGTGCCGTCTCGGTGCCGCTGTCCTTCCGGTTCGCGCCGCCCGAATTCGCCTACTGCGTCGTCGACGCCGAGCCCGCACTGGTGATCACCGACGCCTCGACCGCCGCTCTCGCGGACGAGGCGCTGGCCGAACTGCCCCCGGTGCCCCGGATCGCCTCCGGCCCGCCGGACGAGGACACCGTCGAACGCCTCGCCCTGCGCCAGCCGGGCGGCTCCCCGGACGTCCGGGTGTCCGGCCAGGACCTCAGCGTCATGCTCTACACCTCGGGTACCACCGGAAAGCCGAAGGGCGTGCCGCGCACGCACTCCGCGGAGCACTACGCGGCCGTCGCGCACCTGATCCAGAGTGGACAGTCCCGCTTCGACGCGACGCTGGGCGTGATGCCCCTGTTCCACACCATGGGGTTGCGCACCCTGCTGGCCACCCTCATCGGCGCGGGAACCTGGGTGCCGCAGGTGAGGTTCGACGCGGACGAGGCGCTCGAGCTCATCACCGCCGAGGGGATCGGTTCCCTGTACCTGGTGCCGACGATCTACTGGTCGCTGGTGCGCACCGGCAGGCTGCCCGAGGCGCGGACCGTCCGCAGACTGGCCTACGCGGGCTCCTCGATGACCCCGGCGCTGGCCGAGCAACTCACCGGCGCGCTGGAACCGGAATCCTTCGTCAACCACTTCGGCAGCACCGAGATCTACACCTTCACCGTCGGCCCGGACGTGATCGCGAAGCCGGGCTCGGCGGGCCGCGCGGGCGTGTTCTCCCGGGTCCGGCTCGTGGACCCGGACCCCGCCACGACGCCGGACGCGGAGGTCGGGCCGGGGGAGCAGGGCCAGGTCGCCATCTCGATGTCCAGTCCCGAGGCGTTCGCCGGGTACTGGCGCCGTCCCGACGCCGACGCCAGATCCATCCGGGACGGCTGGTACTTCCCGGGCGACCTGGCGATCGCCGACGAGGACGGGGACCTCTGGGTGGCAGGCCGGGTCGACGACATGATCAACTCCGGCGGCGAGAACATCTACCCGGACGAGATCGAGGACGCGCTGATCCGCTGCGCGGCGGTGCGCGAACTGGTCGTGGTCGGCATGGCCGACGACAGGTGGGGCCAGGCCGCCACCGCGTTCTTCGTCCCGGGTGAGGGCATGACCCCCGGGCACGCGACGGAGGTGCTGGAGGCCTTCGCCCGCGAGCAGTCCGGACTGCCGTCGTTGAAGCGCCCCAAGCGGTTCGTCGCGGTGGCGACCATTCCCAAATCAGCGGTGGGCAAGGTTCTCCGCCGCGAACTGAGCTCCGGAAACTACCGCGCGTTGTCCGACAGCGCCGCAGAAGCAGGCAGGTGAGCCGAATGACCGCAGTCGCCGGCACGCCGGGCAGGAGGACGGCACGGGTGGAAGACCCCGCGCTGCTCACCGGCCGCGGCAGGTTCCTCGACGACATGGACCCGCTGCCGGGCACGCTGACCGCGGCGGTGGTGCGCAGCCCGCACCCGCACGCCCGGATCCGCCGGGTCGACCTCGAGCGCGCGCGACGGCATCCCGGGGTCGCCGCGGTGATCGGCCCCGAGGAGGTCACGGCGGCCCTGCGCCCGTTCCCGCTGGCGCTCAAGGCGCCCATGCCGTACTACCCGACGGCGACGGACAAGGTGCGGTTCGTGGGCGAGCCGGTCGCGGTCGTGGTCGCCGCCGACCGGTATCTCGCCGAGGACGCCGCGGAACTCGTCGAGGTCGACTACGAGCCGCTGCCGCCGGTGGTCGACGTGGAGAAGGCACTCCGGCCGGACGCGCCGCGGCTGCACGAGGACGCGGACGGCAACGTCGCGACCGACCGCACCTTCACCTTCGGCGACGTGGACCGCGCGTTCGCCGAGGCGGATCACGTGGTGAAAGGCAAGTACGACTTCCCGCGCTACTCCTCCACCCCGATGGAGTGCTACTCGGTCGTCGCCGACTGGCAGGACGAAGTGGACGGACCGGCCATCCAGGCCTGGGCGAACTTCCACGGACCGTTCTCGATGGTGGCGGTGCTGGCCGGCGCCTTCGGCCTGCCCGCGTCACGGATCCGGCTGATGATCCCCGCCGACAACGGCGGCAGTTTCGGCATCAAGGCCGGCATCTACCCCTACGTCGCGCTGATGGCGCTGGCGAGCAAGCACGCGGGCAGGCCGGTGCGCTGGACCGAGGACCGCATCGAGCACATGCTGGCCAGCTCCGCCGGATCAGACCGGGCCATGTGGTTCGAGGCCGCCGTCTCGGCCGACGGCACGGTGCGGGCGCTGCGTGCCGACCTGGTGGACAACGTGGGCGCCTACCTGCGCCCGCCGGAACCCAGCACGCTGTACCGCTGCTTCGGCAACATCACCGGCGCCTACAAGATCGACGCCGTCCAGATCCGGTCGCGTGCCGTCGTCACGAACAAGACGCCCACCGGGCTCAACCGCGGTTTCGGCGGGCAGCAGCTGTACTTCGGCCTGGAACGGCTGATGGACAAGGTCGCCTGGACCTGCGGCCTGGACCCGGTCGAGCTGCGCAGGCGGAACTTCGTGCGGCACGAGGACTTCCCGTACGCGACGCCGAGCGGCGGCATCTACGATTCCGGCGACTACCACCGCGCGCTGGACATGGTCGTGAAGAACGCGGACTACCAGGCCCTGCGCGAGAAGCAGCGGGCCGCGCGGGCGCGGGGCGAGTACCTCGGTCTCGGCGTGGCCACCATCGTCGACCCGTCCGCGACCAACATCGGCTACGTCGGCCTGGCCACCCCGGCCGAGCAGCGGGCGTCCGGGCGCGGCAAGTCCGGTTCCACCGAACACGTCCGGATCAGCGTGGACCCCAGCGGGCTGGTCTCGGTGCTGCTGGGGACCGTGCCGCAGGGCCAGGGCCACGCCACCGTCGCGCAGCAGGTGGTCGCCGACCAGCTCGGGCTCCCGCTGGACCAGGTGCGCCCGATCGTCGAGATGGACACCGCCACCACGCCGTGGACGATCAGCTCCGGCAGCTACTCCTCACGCTTCGCGCCGCTGCTGACCAGCGCGCTCGTGGAGGCCGCGGAGAAGCTGGCGGAGACCGTCAAGATCGCCGGTGCCACCCTGCTCGGTGTCACCGCCGAGGAGGTGGAACTCGCCGACGGCCAGGTCCGGCTGCGCGCCGAACCGGCCAGGGCGGTCCCGTTCAAGCACGCGGCCGGGCTGGTGCACTGGGACCCCGGCGCGCTGCCGGCGGGCACCTCCGCGCGGCTGTACGAGGAGGCCGCGTTCACCCCTCCGCAGTCGAAGGCGGCGAGCCGCACCGACCAGATCAACTCCAGCCTGTGCTACGGCTTCGTGGCCGAACTGGCCGTCGTCCGGATCGACCCGGAAACCCGGGAGATCAAGCTCGAGCGGGTGGTCACGGTGCACGACGCCGGCACCATCCTCAACCCGCCCCTGCTCGAGGGCCAGGTGCACGGCGCGCTCGCGCAGGCACTGGGCGGCGCGCTGTTCGAGGAGATGCGCTACACCGAGGCCGGGCAGCCCACCGCGACCTTCATGGACTACCTGTGCCCGACCAGCGCCGAGACCACCTTCGAGCTCGACAGCGACCACCTGGAAACGCCGTCCCCGCTGACCAGGCTCGGCGCGAAGGGCTGTGGTGAAGGCAGCTGCATGAGCCTGCCGGTCGCGATCGCCAACGCCGTCGCGGACGCGCTCGCCCCGGCCGGCGTGGACATCACGAGCCTGCCCCTGCACGGAAACGTGCTCCACGAGCTGCTGAACGGCAGCGCACCGGAAAACGGAAGGAACCACTGACCATGGCACTCACCGGAGGCGAGATCAGGTTCGACCGCGGTCACGACGGCCGGGTCGCCTACCTGACCCTCGATCACGGCAAGTACAACATCATGACCTGGGAGACCCGCCAGGTGATGGCCGACCGGTTCACCGAGATCGACGCCGACGACGACATCAAGGTCGTGGTGATCCAGGCCGCGGGGGAGCACTTCTCCTCCGGCGGCGACATCGCCGGGTTCATGGAGGTCGACCCGATCGACTTCACCGACCTGGGGCACAACGTCACCGCCCCGGCGCGCAGCCCGAAGCCGGTGATCACCGCGATCGACGGCTACTGCTTCGGCGTCGGGCTCGAACTCGCGCTGTCCACCGACATCCGGGTGGCGACCGAGCGCGCCGAGTTCGCGCTGCCGGAAATGCGCCTGGGCATGATTCCCGGCTCCGGCGGCACGCAGCGCCTCGCCCGGCTGATCGGCCTCTCCCGGGCGAAGTACCACGTGATGACCGCGTCGCGGATCAACGCGCGGCAGGCCGGGGACTGGGGCCTGGTGGCGAACGTGGTCGAGGACCGCGCCGCGCTGGACGCCGAGGTGGAACGGATCGTGGGCGTGCTGCTCGGGTTCTCCCCGCTGGCCGCCCGCACCGCCAAGGAGGTGCTCGACAAGGGCGTGGACGCGCCGCTGTACTCCGGCATCGAACTGGAGCGCAAGGCGTACTCGATGCTGCGCTCCAGCAACGACTTCGCCGAGGGTGTGGCCGCGTTCACCGAGAAGCGGGCGCCGAAGTTCCAGGGCCGGTGAGCTGAGCCGTGAAAGCCGCACCATTCGCCTACGTCCGGCCGTCGAGTCTGTCCGACGCGATCGCCGAACTCGCGAGCGCGGGCGGCGGCGGCAAGGTCATCGCGGGTGGGCAGTCGCTGGTGCCTGTTCTGGCGATGCGGCTCGCCCGCCCCGAAACCCTGGTGGACATCAACGCCGTCGCGGAGCTCGACCGGCTCCGCACCGCGGACGGGCACCTGGAGATCGGCGCCACGGTACGCCAGCGCCGGGTCGAGCGGGACCCGGTGAGCGGCGCGGTTCCCTTGCTGGGCATGGCGCTGCCGTGGGTCGGGCACCGGGAACTGCGCAGCCGCGGCACCGTGTGCGGGAGCCTCGCGCACGCCGACCCGGCCGCCGAGCTGCCTGCCGTGGCGTGCTGCCTGAACGCCGAACTGACCGTGACCGGCACCGGCGGTGCCCGCCGGGTGCGTGCCAGGGAGTTCTTCTCCGGCGCGATGACGACCGCGCTCGGGCCCGAGGACGTCCTGACCGCGGTGCGCTTCCCCGTCGCCGGCGAGGGTGAGGGTTTCGGGTTCGCCGAGATCGCGCGCAGGCACGGTGACTTCGCACTCGCCGGGGTCGTCGCCCGGGTTCGCGTGCGCGGCACGGAGACCGACGCGGAACTGACCGGCTTCGGCGTGTCCGACCGGCCGGTCACCCGCTCGGCCGCCGGTGAGCTCGCCGCCGCACTGCGCGAAAGCGGCGGTGACGTGAGCCGCCTGCCGGGCGCACTGTCCGATCCGCTCACCGCCGTGGCGGAGGAGCTGGTCGACACCGAAGGTGACGCCCACGCGTCACGCGACTACCGCCGCCGCCTGTTCCGCACGCTGGCGAGCCGGGAACTGAGCAAGGCATACGAGCGCGCTCGCCGGAGCGCCGGTGAGGTGGACTCGTGACCGAAGTGTCGGCACAGCACGGAAAACCCCGGGCCGTCAAGGCCGCGGCCGACGATCTCGTCGAAGTCAGGATGACCGTGAACGGCACACCCGCCGTGCTCAGCCTGCCCGCGCGGGTCACGCTCGCCGACGCGCTGCGCGACCACCTCGGGCTCACCGGCACGCACGTGGGCTGCGAACACGGCGTGTGCGGAATGTGCACGGTGCTCGTGGACGGGGAGGCGGCGCGGGCCTGCCTGCTGTTCGCGGTCCAGCTCGACGGGGCCGACATCGTCACCGTGGAGGGCCTCGGCAGACCGGACGACCTGCACCCGCTGCAGGAGGCCTTCGGCCGCAACCACGCGCTGCAGTGCGGTTTCTGCACACCGGGCTTCCTGATGAGCTCCTACGACCTGCTCCGCAACCGGCCCGGGGTGACCGAGGAGGAACTGCCGGCGGAGCTGTCCGGGGTCATCTGCCGCTGCACCGGGTACCGCAACATCCTCACCGCGGTCAGGGAAACCAGGCAGGCACACCCGGACGGCATCCCCGCGCCGGGCAACTGCGCGCACCGCGCGCTCGTCGGCCGGGCCACCGGCCAGGCGGGCGGCAGCACCGACGGCCGTGAGGCCGCCGAGGAAACCGGGACCACCCGCCGGATCGACATCGTGCTCCCGGACGGCGATCCGACGATCGCGGTCGACATCGGGACCGAGATCGGCGTTCCCGTGGACGCGGTGTGGCGCGTGTTCGACGACGTGTCCCTGCTCGCCCGCTGCCTGCCCGGCGCGGAGCTCACCGAAGACCTCGGCGAGGACCACTACGCCGGCCGCGCGCGCGTGTCGGTGGGCCCGGTCAAGCTCGCGTTCAAGGGCGTCGCGCACGTCGTCGAGCACGACCGTGCCGGTCAGCGCCTGCGCGTGCTCGCGCAGGGGCAGGACACCGGTGGCGCGCAGACCCAGGCCGACATCGTGCTGCGCACCGAGGCCACGGCCACCGGCACCATGATGCGGGCCGAGGCAGGGGTGTACCTCACCGGGCGCATCGCGCAGTTCGGCCGCGCGCTGGCCGGTGACGTGAGCCGGCGCATGTTCGAGCAGTTCGCGGACGCCCTGCGCGAAGCCGCGACCTCCGGGCAGGCTCCCGGCGGCCCGGTCGAACCGCCGAGCGCGCTGAAGCTCCTGTTCGCCCCGCTGTTCGACCGGATCCGGACAGCCCTGCGCCGCTCGCACCGGAGGTCCGGCTGACCCGTGTCCGCGCCCAGCGCGGGTGCCCGCCCAGGTCCCTGTTCCGTCACCCGTGAGGGGAAACCGTGAAACCCGATATCGCACCACGGTCGAAGTCGCCTCGTGCCGCGGTATTCGCTTCCGTCGCCGGCTGGTCCTTCGACCTGTTCGACCTGTTCCTGCTGCTCTACGTGGCCGGACCGATCAGCAAGAACATCTTCCCGAGCACCAGCCCCACCCTCGGGATCGCCGCGGTGTTCGGTTCGTTCGCGGTCACCGTCGTGATGCGCCCGGCCGGCGCGGCGATCTTCGGCGAGCTGGCCGACCGCAAGGGGCGCAAGGCGACCATGGTGCTCGTGATGGCCGGCGTCGGCCTCACCACGGCCGCGATGGGCCTGGTGCCGCCCCACGCGACGGTCGGGGTGCTCGCCCCGATCCTGTTCCTGGCACTGCGGATCGCGCAGGGACTGTTCGTCGGCGGTGTCACCGCCACCACGCACACACTCGGCACGGAGAGCATCGGTCCCCGCCGGCGTGGGCTGATGAGCGGGCTGATCGGGGCCGGGGGAGCCGGCCTCGGTTCCGCGCTGGCCAGCCTGGCCTACATCGTGGTGACGGCGCTCTTCCCCGGCCCGGCGTTCGACCAGTGGGGCTGGCGGGTGCTGTTCTTCTGCGGGCTGCTCAGCGCGCTGCTGAGCCTGTTCGTGCTGCGCAAGGTCGACGAATCGCCGGAGTTCCGGGGCAGGCGGCAGGCGCCGGTGCCGTTCCGGGAGCTGCTCCGGGGGCGCGGTAAGAAGATCCTCGCGCTGAACATCGCGGTGGCCGCCGGCGGTGGCGCGCAGTACTACCTGACCTCCGGGTACCTGCCCACCCTGCTCAGCGAAGTGGTCGGGCTCCCGGCCGCCCAGCGCGGCACGGTCCTGCTGGTCAGCAGTGTCGTGGTGGTCGGGGCCGCGATCGGCGCGGGCGAGCTGAGCGAACGCCTCGGCCGCCGCCGGACCATGCTCGGGTTCGGCCTCTGCAACCTCGTCGCGCTGCCGGTGCTCACCTGGGGCATCGCCTCCGCGGGAGGCGGTCGCGGGACGGTCGTGGCGCTGCTGTGCGTGGTCATGGTGATGCTGTCCAACGCCGCGTACTCGCCGCTGATGATCTTCCTCAACGAGCGGTACCCGACCGGACTGCGGGCCAGGGGCACGGCGGTGAGCTGGAACCTGGGCTTCATGCTCGGCGGGCTGATGCCGACCCTGGTGAGCCTCCTCAGCCCGGAACTGGCGGACGTCCCCTCGCGGCTCGCGATGTTCCTGGTGGGCGCGGCCGTGGTGTTCGTCCTCGCGGTCCTCGCCAGCCCGGAAACCCGGGGCGCCCTCGACCGCGAGCGCGATGCGCGGACAACCGTCGCCGACGACGTCACGCCCGCCTGAAGGCTGACCGGCCCCGCCCTGTGTGGGGCGGGGCCGGCCACAGCTCACTTCAGCATGAAGCCGGCGTCGATCTGCTGGGTGGTGCCGGTGATCCACTTGCCGGCGTCGGACACCAGGAACAAGACGACATCGGACACGTCGCGCACCGGCATCGCGTCGACCGGCATCAGGTTGTAGCGCATCGCGTCGCCGAGTTCCTTGTGCTCGTCGAGCCACTTGGGGAAGAACTCGTTGTTGGACATGGGGGAGTCGACCCCGGTGGGGTGGATGGTGTTGACGCGGATCGACTCCGGCGCCAGCTCGCGCGCGAGAGTCCGCATGAGACCGACGATGCCGTGTTTCGCGGCCGCGTAGTGCGTGCAGCCCGCGACCCCCTTGAGCCCGGCGATCGACGACGTGAAGACGAGGGAACCACCGCGGCCGCCGGCCCGGATGTGCGGGATCACCGCCCTGGCGGCCTTGAACACGCCGGTGAGGTTGATGTCGATCATGTCGTCCCAGGCCTCGTCGGTCAGCTCCCACGTGTTCTCCGACAGGCTGAGGATGCCCGCGTTGGCGAGCAGGATGTCGATGCGCCCGAATTCGCCCATCGCGGTGTCCGCGAGCCGGGTCATGTCCGCGGTGCTGCGCACGTCGGCTTCTACTGCGATGCAACGACGTCCGGTCTTCTCGACCGCGGCGACCGTCTCCTCGAGGTCTCCCGGGCGCCCAGTCGGGAACGGCACGGAGCCGACCTGCTCGGTGATGTCGCACACGACGATGTCCGCGCCCTCCTCGGCGAGCCGCACCGCGTGCGAGCGTCCCTGGCCGCGGCCGCCTCCGGTGATGACGGCGACCTTCCCGTCGAGCTGTCCCATTGTGCTTGCTCCTTTCAGTGGTTGTGCAGTGCGGCGCGGAGGAAGGCGAGGCCGTCGGCGGCCAGCGCGTCCATCGACGGGGCGACCGGGCGCCACAGCGACACCGCCCGCGCGATCTCGGCGACCGTGGGCAGGAACGATTCGACCACGATCTGCCCGGTGTAGCCGAGGTCGTCGAGTGCGGCGAACACCTCCGGCCACGGGATGTGCCCGCTGCCGGGGGTGCCGCGGTCGTTCTCCGAGACCTGGAAGTGGAAGAGCCGGTCGCCTGCCGAGCGGATCGCGGCCCCGATGTCCTTCTCTTCGATGTTCTGGTGGAAGGTGTCGAGCAGGAGGCCGACGTTGTCGCGACCGGTGGCGGCGCACAGTTCCAGGCCCTGTTCGACGGTGTTGACGAGATCTGTTTCGAACCGGTTCAACGGTTCCAGCGCCAGCCGCACGCCGTGCTCGCCCGCGTGGTCCGCGGCGGCGCGGAGGCTCTCGGCCGCCCGCTCGCGTTGCCGTGCGCGCTCGTCCGGCGGCAGCAGCCGGGCCTGCCCGGTGGGCGCGTACATCGGCCCCGCCACGTGGGGTGAGCCGACCGCCGCCGCGAGTTCGACGCAGCGGCGCAGGTAGTCCAGGCCCACGGCGCGGTCACCTGGGTCCCCCGCGGACAGGTCCCGGCCGGGACCGAAGGCGCCGCAGATTCCGACGCCGAGGCCGTGTTCCGCGGCCGCGTCGCGCAGCGCCCGCGCCGACAGCAGCCGCGGGTCCTCGACGCAGACCTCGATCACGTCGTAGCCGAGCCCGGCCACCTTGGCGAAGGCCGCCGGGCAGTCGGCGTCGGAGAACGGCGAGGCGAGGGTGAACGTGCTCAGTCCGAGGGGATTTCGCATCGTCACACCAGGCCCAGCTCGGTCTCGAGCTTCTTGGTGTGGGCGATGGCGGCCTCCGTGTAGGGGTCGAGGAACTCCGGCGCGCCCGCGCCGGACAGCACACCCCAGACGTCACCGGCCGCGGGCAGCAGCTCGTAGGAGATCCACCCGGTGTAGCCGATGTCGGCGATGGCCTGGACGATCGGCCGGAAGTCGGTGTGCCCGTAGCCCGGCGCGGCGCGGTTGCTGTCGGCCAGGTGCACGTGGACCAGACGATGGCCGCACCGCCGGATCGCCGCGGCGATGTCGCGCTCCTCCAGTGACATGTGGAAGGTGTCGGCCATGCAGCCCAGCGCGGGGCTCCCGGCTTCGTCGACGAAGGCGATCGCCTGGTCCATCCGGTTGATCAGGTACGTCTCGTAGCGGTTCCACGGCTCGACCGCGATCCGCACGCCGTGGTCGTCCGCGTAGGCGGCGATCGCGCGGGCGGTCTCGATCGCCCACGCCCACTCGCGTTCCCGGTCCGTCCCCGGGGTGATCTTCATGCAGGCCGTCGGGGTGAAGGTGACGACGTCCGCGCCGAGCGCCGCCGCGTAGTCGACGTTGCCCCGCAGGTAATCCAGCGCGTTGCGGCGGATCGCGGAGTCGGTGCTGACCACGTCGCGTTCCGGGGTGAAGACGCTGATAACCGACGACGCGCGCACGCCGTGCTTCGCCAGCTCGCGGCGGACCTCCCCGGGGTCGTGCCGCGCCGGTTCGCCGACGAGTTCGACGCCGTCGTAACCGTACTTCGCGATCCGCGCGATGCCCTCCGAGAGCGGCTCCCGCCCGTAGACGAGCGTGTTGTAGGTGTAGCGGAACATCGGTGTCGCCTCAATCCGTCGTCTCGAAGTCGTGGGTGTAGTCGTCGACGTTGTCCTTGGTGAACGTGATCGGATCGCCCAGCACGATCTCGCCGTTGGCCCCGACCGTGCGGCGGCCGAGGTGACCGGCGGCGAACGACTCGCCGGGCCGGCCGCTGATCTCGCCGGAGATGTAGGCCGCCGCCGCGTAGTAGGCGAGGTAGCCGAGCTCTCGCGGGCTCCACAGGACGTACGCCGGCACCTGACCGTTGTGGAGCAGCTGCGCGTCGGCGCTGGGGTTGCCGAGGCCGGTGACCACGATCCGGTTCGCCGCGCCCAGGTCGGCGGCGGCCTTGACGCTCGCTTCGAGCGCGATCGGCGTGGGCGCCATGATTCCCCGCAGGTCTGGGTACGCCCGGATCAGCGCGACGGCCGCGTCGTAGCTCTTCTTGGCGTCGTCGTCGCCGTAGGACGTCTTGACCAGGGTCATGCCCTTGTTCTCCGGCCGGGCCAGTTCCGCGTGCATCGCCGCGATCCACTTGTTGGTGACCTCGGCGGTGGCCTGCGAGGAGACGATGCCGAACTGACCGGTCCGCTGCATCGCGTTGGCGAGGATGTCGAACTGCGCTCGCCCGATGGCGTCGGTGGCGGCCATGTTGACGAAGATCCCGCGGGAGCCGGGGGCGACGTCACCGTCCCACGCCATGATCTTCGCGCCGTGCTCGCGCGCCGCGTTCAGCGCGGGCGCGACGGCGGCCGAGTCCACAGCGGACAGTCCGATCAGGCACGAGCCGCGCTGCCGTCCGCTCTGGATGCGCTGGATCTGCCCGGTGACGTCACCGGCGGCGGGGCCGACGAACGACAGGTCGCCGCCCAGCTCCCGTCGCGCGTCCGCCATCCCGGTGTGCACGGCGGCGAAGTACGGGTTGTCGGTCGACTTCGGGATCATCGTCAGGTTGCAGTCACGGATGGACTTCGGCCCGGCCGGGCCGGTGGTCGCGGCCGGGGCACAGGCTCCCAGCAGCGTCAGCACCAGCGCGGCGGTGAGTGCGGTGCGGCGGGCGGTCATGAACGGGCTCCTGTCTGGCGGCCACGGGCGGCGCGGATGCGCGCCGCGAGGGCGGGAACGACGACGGCGCCGACCATGAGCAGTCCGGTGACCATGTACTGCACCGCGGTTTCGGCATCGTCGAGGGTCATCCAGCTGGTGAGGATCGTGACGAGGACGAGTGCGAGCACCACGCCCGCGAACGAGCCGCGTCCGCCGTACATGCTCACCCCGCCGATCAGCACGATGCCGATCACCACCAGCTCCAGGCCGGTGCCGTTGGTCGCGCGCACCGTGCTGATGTAGCCGCTGTAGGCGATGCCCGCGACCCCGGCGACCGTGCCGGAGAAGAGGAACAGGCCGCGTTTGATCCGGCGGACCGCCAGCCCGGAGAAGCGGGCGACCTCCGCGCTGCTGCCGATCGCGAAGACCTTGCGGCCGATCGCGCCGCGGTGCAGCAGGACGGCCGCCACCACGGCCAGCACCAGGAACAGGAGGAACCCGTAGGGCACGAGACTTCCGGGCACGGAGTCCTGCGCGAACGACGTGAGCGCGGGCGGCAGGTCGCTGATGCCCTCGTTGCCCAGCAGGATGTACGCGCCGCCCCGGTAGAGGCCGAGCGTGCCGATCGTGACGATGAGCGAGGGCAATCCGATGTCGACCACGAGCAGCCCGTTGACCAGGCCCGCGAGTGTGCCGGCGAGGATGCCGGTGATGATCGCAAGCCAGGGCGGCAGTCCGGCGCGCAGCGTCAGGCCGAAGATCGCCGCCGACAGGCCGAAGATCGACGCCACGGACAGGTCGATCTCCCCGGCGACCATGAGCCACGCCATCGGGACCACCATCAGGCACAGGCCGAGCGCGCCGATCGCGGTGATGGCGAAGTTGTCCGCGGTGGCGAAGTACGGGTTGGTCACCGACGCCAGCACGAAGGCAAGGACGACCAGCGCGGCGAGCATCAGCTCCCACGGACCCAGCCAGGCGGGCAGGCGGCGGTTGCGGACCGGGGCGGTGGAGTCGGTCATGCTGCCCTCCTTCGGGCGGTGAGGCGGCGGCGCAGGACCAGGTCGAGGGTGATCGCGACGATGATCACCAAGCCCTGGATCGCCTGCAGCCAGAACGGTGAGACGTCGAGCAGCGCCAGCCCGATGCCGATCACGGTGAGCACGGCCGCGCCGAGGACGACGCCGGGGATCGAGCCGGCGCCGCCGGTGATGCTGACCCCGCCGATCACGACAGCGGCGAGGACGACGAGCTCGTACCCGTTGGCGGCCGAGGAATCCACGGTGCCGTACCGGGCGCCCCACAGCACGCCCGCGAGCCCGCACAGCAGGCCGGTCACGGCGTACGCGCCGAACACGAGCTTCCCGGACTTGATGCCCATCCGCTGCGCGGAGGCCGGCGCGCTGCCGGTCGCGAGCAGCGCCCGGCCGGTCAGCGTGTGCCGGACCACCAGGTGCGCGGCCACGACGACGACCGCCGCGTAGACGAACATGCCCGGGATCCCGGCGACCGACCACGACGCGAGCGCGGTGTAGGACGACGGCATGTTCTGGGCGGTGATCTGCTGGCTGCCCGCCAGTGCCGAGGTGGCGCCGCGGAAGACGTAGAGCGTGCCGAGCGTGACCATGATCGAGGGCACCTTGAGCGTGGCGACGAGCGCCCCGTTGAGCGCGCCGAGCACGAGCCCGAGCAGCATGGCGACCCCGATCGGCACGACGACGGGAAGCCCGGGGTACGCGGCGATGATGGACGCGGCGGCGTAGGCGGTCAGGCCGACGGTGGAACCGACGGACACGTCGATGTTGCGGGTGAACAGCACCAGCGCCTGCCCGGCCGCGACGATCACGACGATCGCCATGTCCGCCAGCACCTGGCGCAGGGTGTCGAAGCCGGCGAAGCGCGGCACGAGCACGGAGAACACGACCAGCAGACCGAGCAGGACCCCGGCGAGGCTCAATTCGCGCTGCGCGAACAGCGACCAGCGGCGCCGCGCGGCGGGCGCGGGCAGCAACTCAGGCGAGCTCATGGGCCACCTGCCCCGTCATCGCACCCAGCACCTGCTCGGCGTCGAACGGGCGCCGGGCGAACTCCGGGCCCTGCCGCCCGCGGTAGAAGGTGATCACCCGGTCGGACACCGCTAGCAGCTCCTCGAGCTCGTTGCTGATCAGGATGATGGCCAGCCCGCGGGCGGCTTGTTCGGACACGAGCTGGTGCACCTCGGCCTTCGCGCCGACGTCGATGCCTTTCGTCGGGTCGTCGAGGATCAGGATCTCGGGGTCCGTGGCGAGCCACTTCCCGATGACGACCTTCTGCTGGTTACCGCCCGACAGTGCCGCCACCTGCTGGTCGGGTCCGCTGGTGCGGATCCGCAACCGGTCGATGGCGTCCGCCGCCAGTTCGGCTTCGCGTCGTGCGGACAACAGCCCGAAGCGGCGCATCCCGTCGAGGGCGGCGAGCGGCAGGTTGAACCGGATCGAATGGTCCAGGGCGACGCCTTCGGCGTGCCGGTCCTCGGGGACATAGGCGATGCGCCGCGCCATCGCGTCCCGTGGCGAACGGATCACCACCGGCGTGCCGTCGACGAGGATGTCGCCCGAGTCGGCCGGTTCGAGCCCGAACAACCCGCGGGCGATCTCGGTACGCCCGGCGCCGACGAGCCCCGCGAGCCCCAGGATCTCGCCGCGCCGGACCTGGAACGACACGTCGTGGTAGGCGTCCCGGCGGGTCAGGCCGCGCACCTCCAGCTTCACCTCGCCCAGCTCGACCTCGGCCTTGGGGAACACGTTCTCCACGGCCCGGCCGACCATGTGCCGGACCGCGCTGTCCGGGGTGAATTCGCTCGCCGGTCCGCTGATCACGGTGGCGCCGTCGCGCGAGACCGTCACCCGGTCGGCCAGCTCGAACACCTCGTTGAGCCGGTGGCCGACGAACAGCACGGCCACCCCGTCGGCCTTCAGCCGCCGGACGATGTCCATCAGCCGGTCGACCTCCCGGGCGGACAGCGCGGCGGTGGGCTCGTCGAGGACGAGCAGCCGGGTCTCCCCGAGCAGTGCCTTGGCGATTTCCAGCAACTGCTGGTCGGCGCTGGACAGCTGGTTCACGGGAGTGCGCGGGTCGAGGTTCGCGCCGAGCCGGCCGAGCGCCGCACGGGCGTCGCGCTCGACCGCGGGCCAGTCGAGCAGCCGAGTGCCGCGCCGGGGCGGGGACTGCGTGAACATGATGTTCTCGGCCACGGTCAGGTCCGGGAACACCACGGGGTGCTGGTGCACCACCGAGATGCCCAGCGCCCGTGCCGCACGGGGGTGGGGGATGGTCACTTCGGTCCCGCCGAGCGCGATGGTGCCCGCGTCCGGCCGGTGCACCCCGGCGAGGATGTTGACGAGGGTGCTCTTGCCGGCGCCGTTCTCGCCGAGCAGCGCGTGCACTTCGCCCGGGTACAACTCGATGGTCATGTCGCGCAGGGCGGTCACCCCGCCGAAGCGCTTCGCGATCCCGGTGAGGGTGATGAACGGTGCAGTCATCGGGGCTCCCCGAACGTCGTGCCACGAGCGGCGGCCGCGAGCCGTTCCGCCGTCATGACCGTGGGCAGCATGGTGTTCGCGGCCGGCGTCACCGGGATCACGGAGGCGTCCGCGACCCGCAGGCTCTGGCAGCCGTGCACGAGACCGGCTTCGTCCACCACGCCGTCGTGTTCGGGCGGGGCCATCCGGCAGGTACCGGTGAAGTGGTAGCCGGAGGCCGCCATGTCCCTGATCGCCGCGTCGAGCGCCGCGTCGTCGGCGATCGTCGCCTCGTCGATCCCCATCGGCTCGTGCAGCAGGCCGGACAGCGGGTCGCTGGTGATCACCTGCCAGCCGAGCCGGACGATCTCCCGCATGGCGTCGCGGTCCACCTGCTCGCCGAGGTAGTTCGGCCGCACGCGCGGGAGTTCGGCCGGGTCGAGCGACCTGGCACTCACCGTGCCGGTCGCGCGCGGTTTGTTGAGCACACAGCCGATTCCGGCGACGTGGCTCACGTCCGGCCTGCTCTTGCCTGCCAGACCGCGGGCGCCGTCCCCGGTGGTGGCGACGTTGAGGTAGGCGAACATCGTCAGCTGCGCGTCGAGCGACCCCGGCTGGACGGTGGTCGAGGTGCGGAGGGCGGTCTGCAGGCTGAAGTCCTCCGGCGACCACGCGCCCTCCCGCGGGGGAGCGACGAGCGGGACGGAGAAGTGGTCGCCGAGGTGGTGCCCGGCGGGAAGCTCGGCGACCGTGGGCACGCCGAGGCGCGCCAGCACGACCCGCGGACCGATGCCGGATCGCTGGAGCAGCGCGGGACTCTGGATCGCGCCCGCGCACAGGATCACCTCGCCCGCGCCGACGCGGGTTCCGTCGGCCAGTTCGACGCCGGTCGCCCGGGTGCCGTCGAACGTGACGCGCCGGACCAGGACCTCGCCCCGCACCGTGAGGTTGGGTCTGGTGCGGGCGGGTGCGAGGTGGGTCAGCGCGGTGGACATCCGCAGCGCGCCGCGCCGGTTCATCGGCACCGGGCCGACCCCTTCGGCGTCCGGGGCGTTGAAGTCGCCGGCGTCGGGAACGCCGAGCTTGCGGCAGGTCTGGACGAACGCCGCCTGCAGCGGGCCGTATTCGTCCTCACGGGCGCGGACGAGCGGGAACGGACCGGAACGGCCGTGGATGTCGTCGCCGGGCGCCGCGTCGTCCTCCAGCGCCCGGTACGCGGCGAGGACGTGTGGCCAGTCCCAGTGCGGGTTGCCCAGCGCGGCCCACTCACGGTAGTCCGCGGTGGCGCCGCGCAGTGAGATCATGCCGTTGATCGCCGAGCCGCCACCGACGAGACGGCCCTGCGGCACGGAGATCGGGACGTCGCTGTGCCCTTCGGCGGTCAGCGCCCAGTCGTGGCGCGGGTCGGCTTCGGGCGCGTGCCCCCGCATGGGCACGTACCGGCCGTCGCGTACCGGGTCCGGGATCGCTTCCTCGGTGGGGTAGTCGGGACCGGCCTCCAGCAACAGCACTGTCCGGTCCGGATCCTCGCTCAGCCGGGCCGCGACGACGCAGCCCGCTGTTCCACCTCCGACGACTACCACGTTGTAGTGCTCGGTCAAGAGTTCTCCTCAGCTGATGAGTAGGGGACGGAGCGTGCGGTGGGCGACCTCCAGGCCTTTGCGGACCTTGTCGTCGGTGCCGCCCCACACGGGGTCTTCGTGTTCGACGGACAGCACGCCGTCGAAGCCGCCTTCGTAGAGCGCATCGACCACGGCCCGCCAGTCCACCTCGCCGAGGCCGGGCACGCGGTAGCGCCACCAGCCCACGTCGAAGGGATCGGTGCGGCCGATGGCCTTGCCGGGCCAGCCGTAGCGGTGCCGGCGCTCGGGGAACAGCTGGATGTCCTTGGCCTGCGCGTGCGGGATCTTCTCGACGTAGGGCCGCAGCGCGGCGACGGGATCGATGCCCATCCAGACGAGGTGACTCGGGTCGTAGTTGAGGTAGAGGCCGAGGGAGAACATCCACTCCCACAGCTCCGGCGAGTAGGCCAGGTTGCCCGGATAGCCGTCGGGGTGCCAGCCCTCCATCACGCAGTTCTCGACGACGAGCTTGACGCCCAGCTCACCCGCGCGGTCCACGAGCGGGGCGAACACCCGCTCGGCGTCCTCCAGGTTCTCCGACACCGTCCGGCCGGGATGGCGGCCGACGAACGTGCCGACCGTCGGGCAGCCCAGCCTGGCGGCGGCCTCGACGCACGCCAGCACGTGTTCGTTGATCGCTGTCCGCTCGTCCGGGTCCGGATGCAGGTTGTTGTCGTAGAACGCCAGCGACGACAACGTGAGCCCGTGCCCGTCGAACAGCGCCCGGGTCTCGTCTGCCCCGCGCTCGCCCAGGTTCGCGACGTCGAGGTGCGTGGCGGTGAACGGGCGGTCGCCGAGGTCGGGCCACGCGGCCACCTCGAGCGCCTCGTAGCCGTGCGCCGCGGCCCATTCCGCGATCTCGGCCAGCGGCCGCGTGGGCAGGCAGGCGGTGAGAAAGCCGAGCTTCATGACGCGGGAACCTCCACCCAGGTCGAGGACGTGCCGGACGCGACGACCGCGTCGGTGAGGGCGGCCGCCCGGACGCCGTCGGCGAAGGTGGGCAGGCCGTCCGGGACGTCTCCGCGCAGCGCCCGGTAGGTGTCGGAGACGAAGGCGTTGAAGCAGTCCTGGTAGCCCTGCGGGTGGCCGGGTGGCAGGGTGGAATACCTCGCCGCCGCCGGTGACATCGTGGCGGAGCCGCGGTCGAGCACGGTGTTCGCACCAAGGCCACCGATGTGCAGCTGCTCCGGGTGTTCCTGGTCGAAGGCGTACGACGCGCTGGTGCCGTCGAGCGAGAAGCGCAGTGAGTTGCGCCGTCCGATCGCGGTCTGGCTCACCACGACGGCGCCGGCCGCCCCGGCCATGGTCTCGAACTGGACGGTCGTGGTCGTCCCCCCGCCGGTGGTCCGTGCGCACAGACGGGCGATCCGGTGACCGGTCACGAACTCCACGAGGTCGCACCAGTGCACCCCGATGTCGGCGAACGCGCGGTGGGCCCCGCCCTCGGCCGGATGCCCGCGCCAGCCCGCGCTCGCGCCGCCGGCCTGCCAGTCCTGCAGGTAGGCGCCGTGCAACAGGCTCAGCTCGCCCGCCTCCCCGGCCGTGATGCGGGCACGGGCCTCGCGCACCGCCGGATAGAACCGATAGACGAACGGCACGGTCGCGATCCCGTCGCCTGCCTCGGCAGCGAGTGCCGCGGCGTCCGCCAGGGAGGTCGCCAGTGGTTTTTCGCAGACGACCGCCTTGCCCGCGGCGAGCGCGCGGCGGGCAAGCGGCACGTGCAGCGAGTTCGGGGTGCAGATGTGCACGACGTCGACGTCATCGGACTCGATGAGCTCTTCGGCGCCCGCCGCCGGTGCGAGGGCGCCGAGACGCGCCGCAGCCGCCGCCGAACTGTCCGGACTGGACGCCGCCACCTTCGTCACCGTTCCGCCGCCCACGCGCACCGCCTGGGCGTGCACCGCACCGATGAACCCCGCGCCGATGATCCCGGCGCGCACCTGATCCGCCATCACTTCTTCCCCGCCGGCGCGTCGGGCCTGCCGGTCCGTTCGTCGAGAAAGGACTTGCTGAGCCGCGCGGCTTCCGCCGGATCGCCGTCGTAGTGGTCGAGTTCCACGAGCAGCCACCCGTCGTATCCGATTTCCCGCAGCGCGGCGAACACGTCGTCGAAGTCGACATCACCTTGCCCCAGCGGCAGGAACCGGCCGTCGCGCATGTCCTTCAGGTGCACGTGGCGGACGCGGTCCCGGTGCGCGCGGATGAGCCCGGCCGGGTCTCCGCCACCCGCCTTCAGGTGCGCGGTGTCGGGGCAGAAGCCGATGCGGGAGCGATCGAACAACCGGTGCACCTCGTCCGGGCTTTCGACGATCGTGGTGAGGTGCGGGTGGTAGCAGGCCGACAACCCGTGGTCCTCGGCGAGGCCGGCGACGGTGTCGAGTGCCTCGCCGAGGCGGTCGTAGTCGCTGTCCGGGGTGCCGACGGCCCGGCGCGCGCCGCCGCCCACGACGAGGTGCTCGGCGCCGAACTCCGCGGCGAGCTCCGCCGCCCGGCGTACCCGGTGCAGCTCGTCGGGCAGGAGTTCGGAGTAGACGAAGTTCGCTCCCGTGTAGACGCTCACGAGCTCCAGGCCGGTCTCCGCGAGCAGGTCCCGCAGGCGCCCGGGTTCGGCGGCGAAGTCGGCGAGGTTGCCGTCGAACAGTTCCACGCCCTGGTAACCCGCGGCGGCGATGTCCCGCAGCGCGCGGGGCATGGAGCCCGGAACGCGGTAGACGAGGTCCTTGACGCTCGTGACCCCCGTGGGGTCACCCGTCACGCCGCCCCAGGTGATCGTGTGGTAACCGAGCCGCATCGCGTCCTCCCGAGACCGCTGTCGATGATGGTGTGCACGTTTTCGTTCGCTGTGTCCAAAAGGCCGGATGACCAGGACCGGACCGCGGCTACCCGGCGACTCCGGCGCGCCGCAGGGTGGCGAGCGGGATCGCGTGGTCCAGGGGCCCGTCCGGGTGCGGCGACCGGATTCGTCCCAGGTGGATGGTGCGGTCAGGGGCTTGCCGGTGTGGCGGGCGAACATCTTCCGCTCGGCCGAGCGGGACGGTCACCCGCGTCAGCGCGGCGTCCAGATCACCCTCCACAGTGGCGTGCCGCATGCGCAGCCGGTCCCGCCGTTCGTCGGCGGGTGAGCTGGTGGAGCGGCACGTGCACCTCCTGGACGTCGATGTCACCGCAAGGCTTTTCAGCTTGCGAGGAGCAAAGTAATGTCTACTGCAAACAGAAGTCAACCCCGAGTGCGCGGAAGAAGGACGAGTGCCAGGACCAGCTGCGAGTCGTGGCCGGGGACGTGGGGACGGTCACACTGGGGAGTACCGCAACGTGATCACGCAGAGGATCGCGTGACGCGGGCGGTCTTCGACCTCGGCGAGATCGAGGACACCACCTACCGGATGTGGAAGCGCAACGGGTCGAGACCGGCCGGGGCGGCATCAGGCCGGCAGGGTCGCCTTGGCGAGTTCCCGGCGCCCGAACGGTCAGGTTCAGGGTTCCGGCCGGTTGGTCGAGCACGCGCTCGGCGGCGTGGGTGGCGCACCACCGGCCCGCGGGTGATCATGGAGTGGCCGGACAGCGCGACGGTCATGCCGGGTGGGCCGGTGCGCACCGCCCGGCGGCGGGATCTCAGTCCCGGCGGACGGCGTCCGCCGCGAGGTCGTCGCCCGAACCGATGCCCCGTCGAACGCGAGCCGCACGTAGCCGTCCCAGTCGAGGGTGCGTTCGATGAGCCGGACCTCGCCGCCGCCGTCACGGTTCCGGCCGGCGGGGAAGTCGCGCGTGGCGAGGTGGCGCAGGCAGTCGTGCAGTCGGTCGATCACCATGACGGCGGTGGTCGGATCGGTGAACGGCTGCGCCAGACCCCGCTCGGCGATGTCGACCAGCTTGCGGAAGCCGTACGCCGGGTCGTCGCCGTGGGTCCGCTCCGCGGCCAGGACGACGAGCCCCGCGACGCGGGTGTGGTCGAGACGGTCCGGGTCGCCGTTCACACGGAACAGCGGGGCGTCCGCCGGGACGAAGTCCCCCATCAGCGGGACCATCTCCAGCGCGCAGCCGGCCTCCGACGCCGCCGCGACCAGCGCGGGGTGGTCCAGGTCGACCACGAGCCCGGGTTCCGGCGAGGCCACGACTCCGGGCCGCGCCGGCGGTGGCGCCATGGCGGGGTACTTGCGGTTCAGCTGCTCACGCAGGTGGTCCCCGACCAGGTCGATCAGGCCCGCGGCGCGCAGCGCGTTGCCCGAGTGGTGGATGTATAGGAACAACGCGGCGATGCTGGAGAGCATCAGCGCGTAGGCCACCAGCACGGTCAGGCCGGGCACGGCGCTCCCGTCCACGGCGTTGACCTCGCGCAGCGCCAGGATCGCGAAGGTGAACGTCGAGGCGGACAGCCCGTAGGCCAGCTGGCTGCTGCGGTCCTGCAGCAGCGCCCGCACGATGCGCGGCGAGAACTGGCCCATCGCGAGCTGGACGGCCACCGTCGTCACCGTGAGCACGAGCGTGGTCAGGGTGACCATCGCGGAGGCGATGGTGCTGAGGATGTTGGACACGGCGTCCGGTGACCCCGTGATCGACACGGAACCAGCCGGTCGCCGAACCGCCGGTCGATCGCCACCGTCACCAGCGACAGCGCGATCGAAGCCAGGACGCACAGCAACGGCGTGACCCACAGGCTGGCCCGCAGCCGATGGCGGCACCGCAGGGACACCATCGAACGTCCTCCTCCTTCGGCCGCGGCCGGAACCGTCCTGCCGACATCGACACCGGCGCGCACCACAGGCCCTCCCGCCTGGCGGAGCCGCTGACGGCCCGCAACACGCGGCTTTCGCCGCTAGGCGGTCGCCCCGCCAGGGGAGGCCACTGGCTCGCGCCGACCACACTGGACACGTCCACATCGGACCGGGCGTCGACGGCGGGTCCGTCGGCGAGAACGGCAGGCTCCGGCACGGCGCGGACGACGCCGCCGCGGACATCGGGCACATCCGCGTGCCCGAGCTGCCCGACGCGTTGTGCCGCTGCGGAAACCACGGCTGCCTCGAAGCCATCGCCTCGACCGGGGCCATCGCGTCGCGGCTCGGGCTGAGCGAGGACCACCTGCTGGCTTCGGTGGTCCGTGGCGAGGCGAACACCGTCAGCGAGGTCCGCGAGGTGGTGCACAGCTCGCTGGGTGACGAAGCGTGTCTCATCGGCGGCATGGTGCCGGCGATCGAGCAGGTCCTCTCTCCCCGCGGGATCGCCGACCACACCCGGCCGCAGGATTCGCCCATGCTGCAGCTCGGACTGTGTCTTGCCCGGTAGCCACCGGCCCGGACGGGAGCGCTACCGCGTCGCGGCCACCGGTGCGGCCGTGAGCGCACCGTCCACCCGCCGCGGGATGCGAAGTTCATTCGCGTCCCGGAGTGCGGGCGGCAGCAGCGCGTCCGGCACCGACTGGTAGGCGACCGGGCGCAGGAACCGGCGCATCGCGGTGGCCCCGACCGAGGTGTGCACCGAGGTCGTCGCCGGGTACGGGCCGCCGTGGTGCTGCGCCCAGCCGACCGCGACGCCGGTCGGCCAGCCGTTCCAGATGACTCGCCCCGCTTTGCCGGTCAGAGCGTGCAGCAGGGCCGGTGCGATCGCGTCGCCGCGCTGTTCCCCGTGCACGGTGGCGGTGAGGTTGCCCTCCAGCAGATCCGCCGCGGCAGGCAGTTCCGCCTCGTCGGCATAGATCACGACCAGCGCGAACGGGCCGAAACACTCCACGAGCAACTGCCCGGAACATCGGGCGAATTCCGCGGCGGTGGTGCTGACCAGAACGGGCCGGACGACCGATTCGTCCGCGGCGTCCTGCTCGGGGACGCTCAGCGACCGCACCGCCGGATGGGCCGCCAGTCGCGCGGCCCCGGCCCGGAACGCGGCGCCGATGCCCTCGTGCAGCAACCGCATCGGAGCCTTGGGCGCGCCGGTGGCGATCCGATCCTCCAGCCCGCACCCCGCCGGCACGAACAGCACACCCGGTTTGGTGCAGAACTGCCCGGCGCCCAGTGACATCGACGCCAGGAAGCCGTCGACGATGTCCCCGCCGCGTACCCGGGCCGCTTCGCGGGTGACGAACACCGGGTTGAGGCTGCCCAGTTCCCCGTAGAAGGGAATGGGGGAGGGCCTGGCCGCGGCCAGGTCCGCCAGAGCCCGTCCTCCCGCCGTCGAACCGGTGAAGGCGACGGCGGTGATCCGCGCGTCGGTCACCAGTTCGCGTCCGGTCTCCATCCCGTGAACCACGGCGAACGTACCGTCGGGCGCGCCGGCCGCACGCAACGCGTCGACGACCACCCGCGCGTAGGCACCCGACAGCCGGGGCTGGGCCGGATGGGCCTTCGCGATCACCGGGCACCCCGCCGCCAGCGCCGACGCCGTGTCGCCCCCGGCCAGCCCGAAGGCGAACGGGAAGTTGCTCGCGCCGAACACCGCGACCGGGCCGAGCGGGATCAGCATCCGCCGCAGATCCGGGCCGGCGCGGTCGATGACCGCCTCCAGCCACGAGCCCTCCTCCACGGCGTCGGCGAACATCTCGAGCTGCCCGGCGGTCCGCTCGACCTCGCCGGTGAGCCTGGGCGTGCCGAGCGAGCTGTCCGCGTCGGCCAGCGGCACCAGCTCGTCCGCCTGCGCGCGCAGAGCGCCGGCGACGGCGCGCAGCAGGCCGGCGCGCTCGGTCAGGGGCATCGCCGCGAGCACCGGCGCGGCCGACCGGGCCGCCGTCAGCACCTCCTCGTACTCCTGGCAGGTGGTGTCCGCGATCGCGGGGGCAGGCATCGTCGCTCCTTCTGTTCGCCGGAATGGCCGGAAGTTCCGGCCGCACGGGAATCCGTGGCTCCCCACGATCACCGCCGGCCCGCGGAAACCGGTACCTCCAGGTGGAGGTACCGGCGCGGCGGCGGCCCGGGCGAGCATCGATCCATCGCGGCGACCCGCGACCTCGCTGAGGAGGACCGTTTTGCTTCGAACCGCAGTACTTTCCCGGTCTGCCGGAGGCGTCCGGTGACGGGCCGGGCGGCAGGACCGCTCGCCGGAATCCGGGTGCTCGACATGACCAGGCTCGCTCCGGGCCCGTACGGCAGCATGCTGCTGGCCGATCTCGGCGCCGAAGTGATCGCGATCGGCGGCGGCCGCTCCGGTCTGCCGGTGCCCGCGTTGTCCCGGGGCAAGGAATTCATCACGCTCGACCTCAAGACCACCGAGGGCCGCGCCGCCCTGCACCGGCTGGTCGCCGAGTCCGATGTGCTCATGGAGGGCTTCCGGCCCGGGGTGGCCGACCGGCTCGGCGCCGGGTACGCGGAGCTCAGCGCGCTCAACCCGCGCCTGGTCTACTGCAGCGTCACCGGTTACGGCCAGACCGGCCCGCTCGCGCAGCGCGCCGGCCACGACATCAACTACCTCGCGATCGGCGGCGCGCTGGGCACCTTCGGTCCGGCCGACGGTCCGCCGGCGCCCCCGCTGAACCTGGTCGCCGACTTCGCCGGGGGCGGGCTGCTCGCGGCGTTCGGCATCGTGGGGGCGCTCTACGAACGGGAGCGTTCCGGCCGCGGACAGTACCTCGACGCCGCCATGGTCGACGGGGTGCTGTCCATGATGGGCATGAACTTCGCCGACTGGGGCGGAGGAGCACTGCCGCGGCGCGGTGAGGGTGTGCTCACCGGGACGCTGCCGGCCTACCGCTGCTACGAGTGCGCCGACGGTCGTCACGTGGCGGTCGGCGCGCTGGAGAAGGCGTTCTTCGCGAACCTCTGGCAGGCACTGGACCTCGGTGCCGTGCCCGACCACTTCGACCCGGCCAACTTCGCCACGATCGAGGCGCGGCTCGGTGACGCCTTCCGGCAGCGGACGATGGCGGAGTGGACGAAGTTCTTCGCCGGGATCGACGCGTGCGTCACCCCGGTCCTCGAACCACACGAGCTGGGTGAGTTCGACCAAATCGCCGAGCGTTACCAGGGATTCGACCCCGGGTCGGTGCCGGCGGTGCCGGTGTACTCCCGGACCGCGGCGACGCCCGGCCGGACCGACACCGCCGACGCGACCGAGCGGGTGCTCGCCCGGTTCGGACTCTCCGCCGAAGAAGCGGACAAGGCAGCGGGACCCCGCGACGGCAGCGCCGTCACCGGTCTGCGCTGGCCACCGATGTGAACCGGTAGCCGAGAAAAGCATTGAGGAGCAAGAGAACGTGAACACCGAGTACGAGGACTTCCGGTCCAGCGTGCGCCGGCTGGCGGCGGACAAGATCGCGCCGCACGCCGCGGACGTGGACGACAAGGAGCGTTTCCCCGAAGAGGCCTGGGCCGCACTGCGGGCGGCGGACCTGCCGGGCCTGCCCTACGCCGAGGAGCTCGGCGGGGCCGGCGCCGACCTGCTGTCCCAGGTGATCGCCGTCGAGGAGGTGGCGGCGGCCTGTGCCAGCTCCGCGCTGGTGCTGCTGGTCAACTGGGCCGGCACGTCCACTGTGGTCAGCCACGGTTCGGACGAACTGCGTGCCGAGGTCGTGCCGCGGGTCGCCGCGGGTGAGGCGGGTGCCGCCTGGTGCATGACCGAACCGACCGTGGGCTCCGATCTGTCCGGCATCAGGACCACGGCGACCCGGGACGGCGACGACTGGGTCCTCAACGGACAGAAGCGGTTCATCAGCAACGCGCCGTGGGCCGAGTGGTACGCCGTGCTCGCCCGGACCGGCGAGAAGGACTTCGGCGTCTTCATGGTCCGCAACGACGACGCCGGGATCTCCTTCGGCCCGCACGAGAAGAAGATGGGCATGCGGGGCAGCCCGACCACCGACGTCCTCCTGGAGGACTGCCGGATCCCCGGCGGCCGTGTCGTCGCCGACCCGGCGCAGGGCTACCGCTACATCAACGGCGAACTCAACACCAGCCGCGCCCTGATCGCCGCGCAGGCGCTCGGGATCGCGCAGGGCGCCTTCGACGCCGCCGTCGCCTACACCTGCGATCGCCGGCAGTTCGGGCAGGCGCTGTCCCGGTTCCAGATGCTCCGGGGAATGGTCGCCGACATGGCGGTGAAGATCGAGTCCGCCCGCGCGTTGCTCTACGACGCGGTCGCGCTGATCTCCGCTGGCGACCCGCGGGCGCGATCCCGGGTCTCCATGGCGAAGCTGCTCTGCAGCGACAACGCGATGTCGGTGGCCACGGATGCCCTGCAACTGCACGGCGGCTACGGATTCACCCGCGACTACCCGGTGGAGCGCATGATGCGGGACGTGAAGATCACCCAGATCTACGAGGGGACCAACCAGATCCAGCGGCTGGTCATCGCGAAGGACGTCTACGCCCGGCAGGCCCGGTCATGACCCGGGCACTGGAGGGGATCCGCGTCCTCGACCTCGGCGAAGTCATGCAGGGCCCGCTCGCCGCGCAGGTGCTCGGTGACTTCGGCGCCGACGTGATCAAGGTCGAGCGCGGGATCGGCGGCGACATGATGCGGTCGCTGGACCGCGTGGCGGCGGAGACGGGCGAACCGTGCTCCTACTACGTCGCCGTCAACCGGAACAAGCGCAGCGTCTCGCTCAACCTCAAGACCCGCGAGGGCATGGCGGCGCTGCACCGGCTGCTGGCGGAGGCCGACGTGCTGGTGCACAGCTACCGGCCGGCGGCGGTGCGGCGGCTCGGCCTGACCTACGAAGACCTGGCCGAGCGCTACCCGAAGCTGGTCTACGCTTCGGCCTCCGGCTTCGGGGAGACCGGACCGTACGCGCACAAGGCGGGGCAGGACATGCTCGCCCAGTCGCTGAGCGGCATGGCCCGTACCGTGGGCGACCCGAACCTGAGGGCGCACATCCTGCCGGTTCCGGTGGTCGACTACGCGTCGGGGATGGCGCTGGCACAGGGCATTCTCGCGGCCCTGCTGGAGCGGGAACGCTCCGGCCGGGGGCAGCGGGTGAGCGTCAACCTGCTCGACACGGCGCTGGCGCTGCAGACGCTGGAAAGCGCGTCACTGCTGATGCACCAGCGTGAGACGAACTGGGTCACCGACTGGTACAGCGGGATCTTCGAAACCACCGACGGCATGGTCACCGTGCTCGGCTTGTTCCGGGACAACGCGCTGCACCTGGTGTGCAAGGCGCTCGGGGTGGAGGACCTCAGCCGCCGTCCGGAGTTCGCCACGGCGGAGCTGCAGGCCCGCAACAAGGACAAGGCCAACGAGGTGCTGCGGGGTACCGTCCGCGCCCTCTCCACCGACGAGGCGATCGCGCGGTTCGACGCCGTCGATCTGCTCTCCGCGCCGCTGCTGACCCTCGAGGAGGCACTGGCGCACCCCCAGGTGCTGGAGAACGGCACGATCACCCAGGTCGAGGTCGGCGGGGGCCGGACGACGCGCATCCTCGGCAACCCGGTCAAGCTTTCCCGGACCCCGGCCACCACCAGGCGGGGCGTCGCCGACGTCGGCGAGCACACCGAACCCGTGTTGCGGGAGTCCGGTTTCACCGACGACGACCTCGCGCGGCTGCGCGCGAGCGGGGGCATCCGATGAGGACGGTCGGCCCCACGCTGCGAGGAGGATCCCGATGAACGAACACAATGCCGTGGTGCTGAAGGAGTTCGGCGCCGACCTGGAGATCACCCGGTTCCCCGGGGTCCGTCCCGGACCCGGTGCGGTGGTCGCCGATGTCACCCACGCCGGTGTCTGCGGCACCGACATGCACCTCCAGCAGGGCCGGATGGCGATCCCCCTGCCGGTCGTGCTCGGCCACGAAGCGGTCGGCCGCATCCGGGAACTCGGTGCGGGCGTGTCGGCCGATGCGACCGGCGCCCCTCTACGGGAGGGCGACCTGGTGTCGTGGGCGTCGAACATCCCGTGCGGGACCTGCTTCCACTGCGCGACCGAGGGCGAGCCGTCGCTGTGCGAGACCCGCAAGGTCTACGGCATCAACCAGAGCTGCGCGGAGCCCCCGCACCTGTCCGGCGGCTGGTCCGAGCAGATTTACCTGCAGCCGGGTTCCACCATCGTCAAACTGCCCGAGGGCATCGGCCCGCAGCAGGTGATCGCGCTCGGCTGTGCCGGCCCGACCGTCGTGCACGCGGTGCTGGACATCGGCAAGCCCCGTGCGGGCGACGTCGTGGTGGTCCAGGGCAGTGGGCCGGTCGGCATGGCGGCGGCCATGTTCGCCGCCGTGGCCGGTGCGGGCAAGGTGATCATCGTCGGCGGCCCGGCGAACCGGCTCGACGTCGCGCGGGAGATCGGGATCGGCGACGTGCGCATCGACATCTTCACCGAGACCGACCAGGAGGCCCGGCTGGCGAAGGTACTGGCCGAAACCCCGGACGGGCGCGGCGCGGATCTCGTGATCGAGGCGACCGGGGTGCCCTCGGCGGTCGCCGAGGGCATGGACATGACCCGGCGCGGCGGCAAGTACCTGGTGGTCGGCCAGTACACCGACCACGGGCCGACGATGATCAACCCGCACCACATCACCCGCAAACAGCTGAGGGTGCTCGGCAGCTGGGCGTTCTCGCCGCGGAACCACCTGGACTACGTGCTGGCCCTGCCCAGCCTCGCCGCGCGCTTCGACCTGGACCGGCTGGTCACCGCCTATCCGCTGGAGCGGGCCAACGAGGCGCTGGCGGACATGCGCGCAGGCAGGGCCCTCAAGCCGGTGCTGGTGAACGGGGACCGGTCGTGAGCGCGCGGTGGGACGAAGCTTCCCGGCGGATGCGGCTGCGGATCGACGAGACCGCGGCCGAGGTGGCGACGGGCTTCCCCAACTACGCCGACACGGACACCGGCGTCTGGACTTGCAGCGCGGACGGGTTCTGGACCGGCGGCTTCTGGGGCGGTCTCCTCGCGCTGTCGGCCGCCGACTCCGGTTCCCGGCGCTACGCGCGGCTCGCCGACGACGTGGCGGAGCGGCTCACGGTGCGGGCGAGCTCGGACACCGCGTTCCGCGGGTTCCTGTTCTTCTACGGCGCCGGAGTCGCGCACCTGACCGGCAAGAGCGGCACCGCACGGGACGCGGCACTCGCCGGTGCGCGGGGGCTCGCGGCGAGTTTCAACCACGACGCGGGGCTGATCCCGCTCGGCAGTCAGGCCGAGGAGTCCGGCGCCGTCGGCGCCGGTGCCGCCAACATCGACGCCGTGCCCGGCACCGTGGCGCTGCTCGCCTGGGCCGCACGGGAGACGGACCGGCCGGAGCTGGCGGACATGGCACGCGCGCACGCGCGGCGCCACGTCGAGTACTGCCTGCGCGAGGACGGTTCGGTGTGCCAGTCCGCCGCCTTCGACGAGTGGGACGGGACCCTGCTGCGGCGCTACACCCACAAGGGACGCTCCGACGACAGCACGTGGGCCCGCGCCCAGGCCTGGGCGATGCTCGGTTTCGCCCAGGCCGCGCACTGGGTGGGACCGGAGTTCGCCGGGCCTGCGACGACGGTCGCGGACTGGTGGATCGAGCAGCTGCCCGCCGACCACGTCGCGCCGTGGGACTTCAGCGCCGGACCGGAAGAGCCGCGGGACACCTCGGCGACCGCCATCGCCGCGGCCGCCCTGCTCAAGCTGGCCGCGCTGGTCCCGGACCGCCCGCGGTACCGGGAGCACGCCGCCGCGATGGTGGACACCCTCACCACGTTCGTCACCCCGGCCGAGGCGGGGGACCACCGCAGGCCGGGCATGCTCACCGGCGGCTGTTTCGACCCGCGGCGCGGGGTGGCCACCGACGCCGAGCTGGTGTGGGGTGACTACTTCCTGCTGGAGAGCCTGCTGGGGCTGCGGGGCGTGCTCGATCCGGCGGACCTGTAGATCACCCCGGGTTACCATGGCCGCACCTCGACGAGGAGAGAACGTGATGACGCCTGCGCCGGAAACCCCCGCGGAAGGGCTGCTGGAGCAGCTCGCCTCGCGGCATTCGGAGCTGCTCGTCCTGTCGGACAGCTCGCTCGCGATGAAGACGGTGGCCCGGCGGATCCGGGAGCTGGGCGAGTTCGACATGTCCCTGGTCGGCCGGCTCGAGCCGGGGCGCAGGCTGGTGCACCGGAGCTGGCAGGGCACGACGAGCACGGCGTTGCACCGGCTCGTCGTGCCCGAGGGCGTCGGACTGGGCGGCAAGAGCATCGCCCAGCGGCGGCCGGTGTGGGTCCGCGACTACTGCACGTCGGACGCGATCACGCACGACTTCGACGAGCTGGTCGCGCGGGAGGGGCTGGGTGCGATGCTGGCCGTCCCCATGATCTACGACGGGGAAGTACTCGGCGCCGTGTACGTCGGCATCCGCGCCCAGGCCTCCTTCGGCGACCAGGTCATCGCGCGGCTGGAGGAGGCGGCGGCCGTCGCCTCCGTGACCCTGGTCAGCTCGGAGCGGGCGAAGCTGCAGACCGGGATGGCGCTGGACGCCGAGCGGCGGCGGATGGCTGCCGACCTGCACGACTCGGTCAGCCCGGTGCTCTTCCGCATCGGCGCCGAGCTCCGCAGCCTGCGGGCGATGGACGACCTCGACCGGATCCGGGACCGGCTCGACGAGGTGCAGCGGCAGGTGGCCTCGGTGAGCGCGCTGCTGCGCAACTCCCTGGCCGACCTCAACGAACAACCCCCGGAACGCCGGCTCGCGGTGGCCATCCAGGAGGACTGCGAGGCCTTCGAGGAGCGGACCGGCCTGCCGGCCTCGTTCGTGGCGCTCGCGGACGTCCCCGAGCTGGGGCCGGGCCGGACGGAGGCGCTGACCAGCGTCGTGCGTGAAGCGCTGGTCAACGTCGAGAAGCACGCCCAGGCGTCCACCGTGGTCGTGAGCCTCGTGGTGGCGGGCGGGCGGCTCACCGTCGCGGTCGCCGACGACGGGAACGGCTGGGCCGGCGGTGACCTGGACAAGGTGGGTCACCTCGGCCTGCCGCTGTCCCTGCGCCGGATGGAACGGGTGGGCGGTGGCATGTCGATCATCGGCAACGAGGACGGCGGCACGACCGTGCGGGCCTGGGTCCCCTGCGTGGCCGAGGGCGCCGACGATGTCTGACGCCGGCGTCCGGGTGCTCGTGGTGGACGACCACCCGGTGATCCGCGGCGGGGTCGAACTGCTCGCCGCCGAAGACCCGGCGATCACCGTGGTGGGCGGCGCGAGCACGGGGCACGAGGCGATCAAGGTCGCGCAGGAGGTGGCCACCGACGTCATCCTGCTGGACCTGCGCCTCCCGGACATGCCGGCTCCCGAACTCGTCGCCCAGCTGCGGCGCGTCGCACCGCGCGTGAAGATCCTGCTGTTCACCGCGTTCGCCGATCACGGGGCGATCGACGTGCTGATCGAGGCGGGTGCGGACGGCTGCCTGGTCAAGGACGTCACCGGCGGTGACTTCGCCACCGCGGTGCGCCGGGTGGCCCGCGGTGTCCGGGTCGTCGATCCCCGGCTGACCGGCCGTCACGCTTCCGCGACCCCGGAACTGCTGTTCCGGGTCGGTCTCACCAGGCGCGAGTACGAGGTGCTGCGGCTCGCCGCGATGGGACACAGCAATCCGGAGATCGCCGACCGGCTCGCGCTCGCCCGCAACACCGTGAAGACGTACCTGCAGACCGCGATGCAGAAACTGAACGCGCGGAACCGGGTCGAGGCCATCGCCAAGGCCCACGAACTCCGGCTGCTCTAGTCAATTCCCCTTTCCCGGGCGATTTCCGCGATTCTCGCGCTGCCCTGAAATCGGTGAGGTGTTTCGTCATGAGTGCGTTCCTGGACTACTGGGGAAAACACGCCGGCAGGCCGGCGATGATCTGGGTGGACCGGTGTGGTCGCCATCGCCTGCTCCCGTATTCGCATTTCGCCGACCGCGCCGCGCGGTTCGCCTGCCTCCTGGACGGACTCGGGCTGGCGGCGGGGGAGTCCGTCGCGGTGCTGCTGCCACCGGTGCCCGAATGGTGGGAGGTCGCCGCCGGGGCGATGCGGGCCGGGATCCCGTTCGCGCCGATGCCGGGCGGGGTGCCGGACGGCGGCCGGTTGCGAGCCGCCGGAGCGGCCGTCGTCGTGGTCGACGAGGCACACCTCGAACCCGCGCTGGCCCTGCGGCGGGCGGGCGTGGTGCGGCACGTGGTCGGCGTCGGCGGCCTGCCGCACGCCGAGGCGATGAACTACCGGGCCATGATGTTCCTGGCCGAGACCGAGACCGAACCCGCACCGGCGCCACCGGAAAGCCTGGTCCTGCTGGCCGACGACGAGCGGTACAGCCACGAAGACCTGCGGCGGCTGGCGGACGGACTCGGCCTGGCGTGGCTGGACCGGCACCGCGACGACCTGCACCTGAGTCTCACCCCGCGGCACACCGCGACCGGCGTCCTGCTCGGCCTGATCGAGCCGTGGTCGGCGGGGGCGGCGATCCTGGTCGGGGAAACCGGTTGTGACCCCACCCGGGTCCGCGGCCTGCTGGAACGTTTCCCGGTGACCACCGTCGCCGCGCCCGGATCGTCCTATGTGGATCTCGCTCGAACGGATCTGCGTGGTCTGCGGAACTCGTCGTTGCGCCGCGTGCTCGCCACCGGTGCGCAACCGGACGCCGGCGCCGCCCGCGCGTGGTTCCGGCAGAAGGGCCTGTGGATACACCCCGGTCCCGCGCCCGCCGAGGTGCTGACGACCTGCGCGACTTTTCCCGGCGCTTTCTGACCCCTCCAGGTGGAGGTACCACGGGGTGCCCGCCACGAAGAAGCTTTCGGAGAGAACCTCCCGACGAAAAGGAACACCGATGTCCCTGATCTCGCGCAGCGGAAAAGCAGGATTCGCCAGCGCCGTCGGCACGACCGTGGAATGGTACGATTTCTTCATCTACGGCACCGCGGCCGGACTTGTCTTCAACACCCAGTTCTTCCCCCAGTTCGACGCCGTGATCGGCACGTTGCTGTCGTTCGCGACGTTTTCCGCCGCATTCGTCGCGCGGCCGATCGGCGGTGTCCTCTTCGGGCACTTCGGCGACCGGATCGGCCGCAAGTCCATGCTCGTGCTCACCCTGAGCATCATGGGGACCACGACCTTCGCCGTCGGCATGCTGCCCAGCTACGGGACCATCGGGGTGGCCGCCCCGATCATCCTCGTCACGCTGCGGTTCATCCAGGGCCTCTCGCTCGGCGGTGAGTACGGCGGCGCGGTGCTGATGACGGTCGAGCACGCGCCGGCCCACCGTCGCGGCTACTACGGGAGCTGGGTGCAGATGGGCGTGCCGGCCGGCCTCATGCTCGGCAACGCGGTCTTCCTCGCCTTCGGCGCGATGTCGCCCGAGAGCTTCCTGTCCTGGGGCTGGCGAGTGCCGTTCCTGATCGGCGGCGTGTTCGTGCTCGTCGGACTGGTCGTGCGGCTGAAGATCGGTGAGAGCCCCAGCTTCGACCGCCTGAAGGACAAGGAGAACGTGGTCAAGCTGCCGATCGCCGTCGTGCTGCGGCACTACCCGAAACAGGTCCTGCTGACCGGCGGCGCCTACCTCTCGATCGGCGTCACCTTCTACCTGACCACGGTGTTCGGCCTGAGCTACGGCGCCCAGCAGATCGGCTTCAGCCGGAACTCGATGCTGTGGATCGTGCTGGCCGCGATGGCGCTCACCTTCGTCACCCTGCCGCTGTTCGGCGCGCTCTCCGACCGTTTCGGCCGCAGGCCGGTCTTCGCCGCGGGGACGGTGGCGATGGGGGCGCTGGCGTTCCCCTGGTTCTGGCTGCTCGGCTCCGGCTCGTTCCTGCTCGCCGTGCTCGGTTACCTGCTGATCTGCACCGGCTTCTCCGCCGCGTTCGGCCCACTGGCCGCGTTCTTCGCCGAGGCCTTCGAAACCAGGATCCGGTACTCCGGCATCTCGTTCGGCTACACCCTCGGCACGCTGGCCAGCAGCGCGCTGGCGCCGGTCATCGCCACCTGGCTGCTGGACCGCACCGGCGGCACCACGGCCATCGCCTGGTACATGGTCGGCACCGCGGTGCTCTCGCTGGTGTGCACGTTCGCCCTGCGTGAAACCAGGGGATCGGACCTGGCCGACCGGCCGGGAGCGGCGACCCGGAACGAGTCACCACTGCTGCCCACCGAGTGAGGCGCGGCCGCGCCGTCCAGCTCCGCGACGCGAGCCGGACGGCGCGGACCCGACCGGGTGAAGCATTCCGGTCCGTGGCGGAGGGCAGTCACCGTCTCATGCGCCGGGGCGGAACACGGCGCGGACACATCCGTCCTCCTTGTCCTTGAACATCCGGTATCCCTTCGGTCCGTCGTCCAGCGACATCACGTGGGTGGCGAGATGTTCGGTCCGCACCTCGTCGCGGGACATGTGATCGAGGATCTCCGCGATGTAGCGGTGCCCGTGCTGCTGGGCGCCGCGCAGGGTCAGCGCCTTGTTCATCACCGCGCCGAGGGGGAACTTGTCGACCAGGCCGGCGAACACGCCGAGCGTGAACACCGTCCCGCCCTTCCGGCAGGCGTAGATCGCCTCGCGCACGGCGGCCGGCCGGTCGGTCTGCAGGCGCATCTGCTGCTTGACCTGGTCGTAGAGGTGCTGCGGGCCCGGGGAGTGCGCCTCCATGCCGACCGCTTCGATGCAGACGTCCGGTCCGCGGCCGCCGGTGATCTCGCGCAGCTCCGCGGGGACCTCGACCTCCTCGTAGTGGAGCGTGTCCGCCCCGACGAAGGTACGGGCCTGCTCCAGCCGGTTCTCGTACCGATCGATCACCACCACCCGCTCGGCTCCCATGAGCATGGCGGCGCGGGCCGCCATCTGACCCACTCCTCCGGCACCCCACACCGCGACCACGTCCCCCGGTCGCACACCGGCTTGGTGCGCCCCGGTCCAACCGGTGGGCGCCGCGTCGGAGGCGAACAGCGCTCGCTCGTCGGAGACGCCGTCGGGGACGGCGAAGGCCCCTTGATCGGCGTAGGGCACCCGGATGTAGCGGGCGTGGCTCCCCGCCCATCCGCCCATCGCGTGGGAGTAGCCGTAGCAGCCGCCGATCGACTGGCCCCACAGCGCCTCGGTGATCCCCGGGTTCGGATTGCCGTTGTCACACAGCGACCAGAGCCCTTGCCGGCAGTACCAGCACTGCCCGCAGCTCGTGAACGAAACCACCACCACGCGGTCACCCACCTGGTGCTTGGTCACGCCGGAGCCGACCTCGGCGACCGTGCCCATGAATTCGTGGCCGAGCACGTCACCCGCACGCATGGCGGGGATGTAGCCGCCGACCAGATGCAGGTCCGAGCCGCAGGTCGCACTCAGCCCCACCTCGACGATGATGTCGTGGTCGTTGAGGATCGCGGGCTCCGCGACGTCCTCGACGCCGATCTCGTTCACGCCGCGCCAGGTCACCGCCTTCACCGCACACCTCCCTTGGGCGCCACCCTGGTCCACGCCTCGAGCAGCGCCCCGCCGGGCGTCGCGGACCGCTTTCCGTGCGGCGCCGGATCCACAGCCAGCACCTCACCCACCTCGAAGACCTGTTTCGCGCGCCGGAGAGCCGCCCGCAGGTCGGCCTGCGGGTCGCTCCCGCTCAGCCGGTTGAGCGCCTTGCCCGGTGGCTGCCCGTCACGCATCCGTGCGGCGAGTTCGGTGCCCTTGCCTCCGGGAGCTGGGCGGACCCGCACTTCGATCCGGTCACCGAACTCCGCCAGCGGCGCGGGCAGCGCCGCCGACTCGAGTTCGGAGCACTCGCGGTACACGGTCACCGCCAGCCAGCCCGACGCCGGACGGCCCGCGGCGGCCGGGTTTCGTGCCGACGGGTCGATGGCCGCCCGGACACCACGGACGAGTGTTCCGCCGGCGTGAACAGCATGGAACACCAGCTTCCCGGCCGACGAGGTCATGCGCCGCCTCCGCCGCCCGCGGGCTCCGGGGTCTTGGCGAACTCCTGCACGATGCGCTCGCAGAACGCCGGCAGGTCGTCCGGTGACCGGCTGGTGGTGATGTTGCCGTCGGTGACGACCTGCTCGTCAACCACCTCCGCCCCGGCGTTGCGCAGGTCGGTGCGGACGCTCGGCCACGAGGTCAGCCGCCGGCCCCGCGCGACGCCGGCTTCCACGAAGTTCCACGGACCGTGGCAGATCGAGGCGACCGGCTTGCGGGACTGCACGAAGTCGCGGACGAACTTGACGGCGGCGGGTTCCATCCGCAGCTTGTCCGGGTTCACCGTCCCGCCTGGCAGGAGCAGCGCGTCGTAGTCGTCGGGGGAGACCTCCTTCACCACGCGGTCGACGGGGAAGGTGCCGGCATCCTCGAGGTCGTGGTCCCGTGCCTGGATCTCGCCGTTGCCGAGGGAAACCACGTCGGTCCGCGCGCCGGCGTCCTCCAGCGCCCGCCGCGGCTGTTCCAGTTCGACCCGCTCCACCCCGTCGGCGGCGAGGATGGCCACCCTGCGCCCCATCCAGCGTTCCGGCCATCTCAGGCACCCGCCGCGGCCATCGCCGGGTGCAGGACGACCTTCGTCCAGCCGTCGTCGCGGTTGTCGAAGTGCTCGTAGGCGTCCGGCGCCCGGTCCAGGGGAAGCTCGTGACTCACGATGAACGACGGCTCGGCCTTGCCCCCCGCGATCAGGTCGCGCAGTTGCCGGTTGTACTTCTTGACCGGCGCCTGGCCGCTGCCGATGTGCTGGCCCTTGAACCAGAACAGGCCGTAGTCGAAGGCGAGCTGGCCCTGCTTGGCCAAGTCGTCGCTGGCGCCGGGATCCTGCGGGACGAAGACACCGACGTTGCCGATCCTCCCGGTGAAGCGGACCGAGCCGACCAGCCGGTTCATGGTCAGGTTCGCCTGCTCCTGACCGTCCGGCTCGTGCGCCTGGTAACCGACGCATTCGCAGCCGTTGTCCGCTCCCAGCCCCATGGTCTCGTCGAGGACGGCCTGCACCGGGTCGACCTTCGAGTCGTCGATGGCGATCGCGCCGATCGATTCGGCCAACCGGAGCCGGTCGGGGTGCCGGTCGACGATCATGACCTTGCTCGCGCCGCGCAGGTTCGCCGACAGGGCGGCCATCAACCCCACCGGGCCCGCGCCGTAGATGACGGTCTGGTCGCCGGGCTGCACGCCGGCCATTTCCGTGGCGTGGTAGCCGGTCGGAAAGATGTCGGCGAGCATCACGTAGTCGCTCTGGCGCTCCTCCGCGTCCTCGCCGAGCCGCAGGCAGTTGAAGTCGCCCCACGGCACGCGCAGCAGCTCGGCCTGTCCTCCGGCCCACGGCCCCATGTCCGCGAAGCCGTACGCGGCGCCGGCCATCTTCGGTTCCGGCTGCGCGGTCAGGCAGTAGTTCGTGAGCTGACGCTCGCAGTTCTTGCAGTGTCCACAGGAGATGTTGAACGGCAGTACGACGTACTCACCCACCTGCACCTTGTCGACCCCGTCGCCCACTTCGACGACCTGCCCCATGTTCTCGTGCCCGAACCAGCGACCGGGCTCGAAGTCGGTCCTGCCCTCGTACATGTGGAGATCGGAGCCGCAGATGTTCGTCGAGGTGATGCGAACCAGGACGTCGGTGGGTCGTTCGATCCTCGCGTCCGGCACGTCCTTGACGCTCACCTGCCGCGGCCCTTCGTACACCACTGCCTTCATCGTGCCTGCTCCCTCGTGCCGGATGGTTCCAGCCGCCCGCGGTCGGGCGGCAGTTTCCATTACACGGAGCGGACGCGCGGGCCGGTATCGGCAGACATGCCCATACCGGCCTGGCATCCACCCAGACCGGGCGGGTTGGGCGTCGTCGTAGTGGGTACCGCAAGGCAAATCCAGTCGCGACGGTCGCAGCGGATCAAGAGCGTCCGATCGCCGGTGCTCCGTACGCCCCTGCTCGCGCGCCGTCGAAGGGAGTTGCCATGCCGGACGATCCGATCGTTGCCGACATGATCGAGATCGCCGCCACCGACATCCCCTTGTTCGAGCGAGCTCAGACCCTGTTGGACACGCTTCAGCGGCGGTTGCCCGCCGAAGCGAGCTGGCTGGCTCTGACCGCCCCGGGGACGAACGCCTACGCGACGGTCGGCAGCACAGGGCTGCAGCGATCCGTCCTCGACTACCTCGACCGTCCGTCGGTCTCGCACGAGATCCGGTTGGCCGACCTCGACCGGAACCGGCCATCGGTCAGCCTGGCCGAGCTCGCCGTCCCGGCCGATGAGCTGCCCACCTGGGCGGACTGCCTCATCCAGGCCGGATTCCGCGACGGTCTGGGTGTGCCGCTGTTCGAGCCCGGTGGCCCGTACCTGGGGCTGCTCACCCTGCTCTTCTCCGGCCGGGGCGCACCGTCCGACGGTCTCCGCGACCGCATCGGGCAGCTCGCGCCGCTGGTCGCCCGCTGTGTGTCGCCCATGCGCTCCCTACTCGGTACCGCGCGACTGGTCCAGGGCGCCACATCGGGTGCCGCCCTGTTCCGCGACGGCACCACCCATCCACTGCCAGGACTCGAAGACCACTCGCTCCTGGCCCGGGACTCGCCCGTCGTGGAGATCGCCCGCGGGACGCTCCTGGCCGGTCAGGTGTACCGGTCGTTCCTGTGGCCGGCGGACGATGGCGCCGCGGCGACCGGCCACGTTCGGATGACGATGCTGACCGCGACGGAGGTCCCCGATTTCGTCCTGGGCACCCTCCTGCTCACCCCCGATGCCGATTGCCGGGGCCTCACGCCGCGCGAGCTGCAGGTGCTGGGTCTGCTGGTGAACGGGCGGTCGAACCAGCAGATCGCGAGGCAGCTCGCCATCGCCACGCGCACCGTGGCCGCTCACGTGGAGCACATCCTGCACAAGCTGGACACCTCGACGAGGACCCTGGCAGCCGTGCGTGCCGAGCGGGAGGGGTGCTACGTGCCGCCGCCGCAGCCCACGCTCACACGCTGACCGCGCGGCACGCCGCGCCATGGCTGGATCCGCGGGGCACCGGGAGGGTTACGCGGAAGTGTGAGGGGTACCCGCCGTCCGATGCGACGCCGCCTCACCGTGTCGGTTCCGGTGAAGGCGGTCAGGCCGACCAACCGCCTGCGGCAGCAGTGGACTTGGCGAATTCGGCGAAGGTCCGCGGCGGGCGCCCGAGGGCGCGCTGCACGCCGTCGGAGACGTACTCGTCCGCACCCGACCTGATCGGCGCGATGACGTCCGCGAAGGCTTCGGCGTCCGCCCGCGGCAGCCCTTGCTGAACGAGTTCCGCGACGTAGTTCTCGACGGAGAGCGGCACGTAGCGGATTTCGCGGCCGGCGGCCTCAGAGATCGTGGCGACCGCCTCGGCCAGCGTCACTGCCCTGGGGCCGGACAACTCGTAGATCTGTCCCGAGTGCCCGTCCTCGGTCAGCGCAGCGACCACCACCTCGGCGATGTCCTCGGCGTCGATGAAGCTGACCGCCCCGTCGCCACCGGGCAGCCGCAGCTCACCGGCGCGGATGTCACGGACGAAGAAGCCCTCACTGAAGTTCTGCGAGAACCAGCCCGGCCTGCTGATCGTCCACTTCAGACCGCTTTCCCGCACAGCGGCCTCGCTGTCAAGGACGCCCTCCAAGATTCCGCCGCTGTCCTTCGCGTAGTCCGGGTTGTCGATCCCGCGCCCCGAGGCCAGCACGATCTGCTCAACCCCGTGTCGCACGGCCCGCTCGACGAATGGGCGAACCAACCTCGTGCCGTCCAGCTGCACGATGTAGATGGACCGTGCGCCCTCCAGAGCGGCATCCCAGGTGCCGCTGTCGGTCCAGTCGAAGACGTGCTCGCCGTTGCGGGCCGCCGCGCGAACCGGCAGCCCCTTGGCCCGCAGTCGGCTGACGACGCGGCGACCGGACTTGCCGGTCGCGCCGGTGACAAGAATCGGATGGTCTGGCATGACCTCAGCCAATCAGCCGGCATTGAGATCCTCAATGGCCAGGAAGCTCCACTTGATGTCTGGCCGTCTACGCTGAGGGCATGGACGTCGTGTCGGAGCTGCTGTCGGACGTACGGGCTCGTGGCGCCGTCTTCCGGCAGGCGATCATGCGACCTCCCTGGGCCCTGCGGATGGCCGTCGGGGCCCCGCTGACGCTGGCCACGATGCTGCGCGGTCACGCGTGAATTGTTCCTGACCAGCACGAACCGGTGCTCATCGAGACTGGCGATGTCGCCGTCGTCCGCGGCGACGTGCCCTACGTGGTGGCCGATGACCCCGTGACCACACCCTCGCTGCTGGTGACCACCGCCGACTATTGCTCATCGGCTGAGGGGGTCGAGCGCGCCGCCGGGGCCGCGCGGACCTGCGGAACGCCGGTCGACGGGGCCGCGGTGCTGCTCAGCGGAGCCTTCCAGCGCCGGGGAGAGCTCAGCGAACGACTGCTGCAGGCCCTGCCGGCCGTGCTGGTGGCGCCGACGAAGGACAGTCCCTTCACGGTGGGAACCGTGGCCGCGGAAATCGCCAGAGACCGACCGGGACAGCAGCTGGTGCTGGACCGGCTGCTGGACCTGATGCTGGTTTCCGCGCTGCGCAACTGGTTCGACAATCCGGACGCCGATGTCCCGGCCTGGTGCCGCGCGCTGGACGACGCAGTGGTCGGCACCGCGCTACGGCTGCTGCACGACGCACCCGCCCACCCTTGGACGGTGGCGCAGCTGGCAGCCGAGGTCGGAGTATCGCGTGCGGCGCTCGCCCGGCGGTTCACCACGCTGGTCGGCGAACCACCGATGGCCTACCTCACGAACTGGCGGATCACCCTGGCTGCGGACCTGCTGCGGGAGACCGACCACACGGTAGACACGATCGCGCGAAAGGTGGGCTACGCCAACGCCTACGCGCTGAGCGTGGCGTTCAAGCGGCTGCGCGGCACCCGGCCCAGCGAGCACCGGAACTCGGAACCCGTCTGACCCACACGCCGGGCCCGGCAGCGGAGGGGGACCCGAACGGGCTGTTGAAGCCCGTTCACCAAGAACGTGTGGAAAGCGCGGTGAATGAGGAGATGACCGAGGCGCCAGATTCCGAGGGCCCCAACGCGACGGCGGCGTAAGCCGCAGGGCAGGAACTGAACGATGAGGGTGGTGCTGTGGCCGAGCACGAACACCGAGACCAGCTTGGCGCCGCGGCGCAGCTCGACGGCCAGGACCACGACGCCGGCGTTGAACAGCAGGTGGTCCCGGCCCAGGAGCACGTGCTCGATGCCGAGGGGGATGCACTCCCACGCGCTCGTGCCCGCGGCGGCGCCGCCGATTCCGTGCGCGGACGGGCGGCGGAGCGGGCCACTGCGCTGGTCGCCGACGGGGGCGGGAAAGGTCCGGCTAGTGGTGGGCGAGGAGTTCGTGGGCGGTGTCGGCGCCGGTGACGGGTTCGGTGTGCACCACGGCCGCGGTCAGGCGCGGGACCTCGTGAATGAGCCGGTGCTCGACCTCGTGCGCGAGCCGGGACTTCGCCGACCACGCGGTGCGCGGCATCCCGCACCACCAGCACCACATCACCACCGATGAGGACACCGGCCACGCGGCCGGCTGAAAGGACGCCTCCACCCGTGCGCCGCGAGACCCAGAACATCCTCCTGCTCCTGCTCGGAGGCGCGTTGCTCAAGATCGGCCTGGACGGCAGTTACCTGCGCTATGTGAGGTCCGCGCACCAGCCGTGGCTGCTCGGCGCCGGTGCGGTGATCCTGGTGCTCGCGGCGGTCGCGATCGGCCGCGACATCGCCAACGCCCGCGCCGAGGCCGCGGTCACGCACGACGGGCACACGCACGGCCCGACGCGCAGCACCTGGATGCTGGTCCTGCCGGTCCTGGCGATCTTCCTGATCGCGCCCCCGGCGCTGGGCTCCGACGCCGTCGACCGCTCCGGCCGGACAACACCAGCGCGGCCGGCGCCCGCACGGCCAAGGGCGACTTCCCTCCGTTGCCGGCGGGCGACGTGCTGCCCATGCGCGTCAAGGACGTGGTGACCCGGGCGGGGTGGGACGCCACCGGCTCGCTGACCGGCCGCACGGTCCGGGTCACCGGGTTCGTCATCCCGCGCCCGAAGACCACCTACCTCGCCAAGGTCGCGCTCAACTGCTGTGCCGCCGACGCGTTCCCGCTCACCATCGCCCTGCGCGGGGACCGGCTGCCGCCGCTGGTCCAGGACCAGTGGGTCGAAGTGACCGGCACGGTGGTGCCCGGCACCGCGATACCGGAGAACAACTACACCCGACCCTCATCGCAGCGAGCGTGACGCCGATTCCCGTTCCCGCCGATCCCTACGAATACTGATCGGAATGTCCGGGGCCACAAGGGTTTTCCACCACCTGGCCAAGCACCGTGCACGAGGATTTCGTGGGTTCCCCGGGTTTCTCCGGGCAAGTGCCTGCTTTTAGGCTCGGCATGGTGACGGGCAGGCTCCTCCATTGTGTACACCTCGGGTGGTGCGCAGTGGTTTTGCCATCCGATATCGGCGGCGCCCCAGATAGCCGATGATCTCTTTCGCGAGGTCAGGGGAAATTCGTGAGATGTAGCGGATCGTGCGCACCAGCGCAATGAGCAGAGTCCGAGGCAAGCGACAACAACCGCTAGCCAGGGCGGCGCACCTGCGGCGACCAGAAAGTTGGGAATTGTCTTGCTTTCCATGGCGGTCGGCTCCCTCGGGATGATGCGGGAGAGCCGATCCGCCTATACGGGCAGGCAGGTGCGGGACTCCGCGGATGACGGTTGGGGTCATGCGCGCGAAGTCGGGGCCACGGGGCGGACGGCGTGACGCTGCAACGTGTTGTCCGGGTGGCTCGGCGGACCAGGAAACGAGATACAACCTTCGCTTCACCGCAGCAAGCAAACGCCGCCACAGCAGGGGTGTTGCTGCGCGGCGGGCGAGCGTGACCAAGGAGGATGCTGCGGCCTTGAAGGCGTCTGCGGCACTGAGTAACCGGACGCGCAGCGGCGTGAAAGCTTGACCGACGTCTCGCCGGTCTTTCAGATCGGTCGCGAAACGCACGTACGTAGAGTTCTGCGCCCAGGACAGTAGGGTGAATAGTGCCGAATGTGTCTTCCCGGCGCCGGAGCCAAGTTGGATCCGTGCCGGTCGACGACCGTCGACAGAGGTACCTCGACTGTCCGGAAGTGAGCGGAAGTCCGGCCGGAATCTGGTCAAGGACGAAGTGGCGAAACAGCGGAGTCGGCCAACGTTGCGTAGATTGCGTCGTGGACCTGCCGCAACCCCATACCCGAAACCGCCGCCGTCAGATTCAGTGTCGACCTGACCTCATCCAGTGAGGTCGGCGACCGTACGCACTTATCGCAGCGCGGGAGAAGATCTCCGGCGCCGAGATCAAGCTGCGGGACCTCCGGCACAGCTTGAGTATCGCACACGATAGGCACGTTATGGAGCTGGATGCGCATCGTGCCACTGAGGGGCTCCGGCTCGGGAATCGGTGCGGTGTTCGGCCCACATTACTGCTGCGTCGCGAACGCTCACCTGTCCAGCGGCGCGGCTCGCAGCGTTTAGGCGTCGGTAACGGCGGCGCTCCGGTCGAGGTGTTTCAGATGTCCAGGGGAGGGGGCGAGTCGTAGCGGGAGCCGAGGTGGTGTCGGTACCTCAACGGTCCTAATTCAGAGGACGTGCTCATCGGCGTCCGAAGCCCGCCAAAAGCCCACACGGGCGCGGGGAGCACTGTGGGGAGCAACTTGGGAGCAGGACTGCGAGCTGAACGGTCCGGAGCGAGGCTCAACGGACCTGAACGACCCGCGCTGACCTGCAGGAGTGGAATCTCCGCAGGCCAGCGCGGTACTACGTACATAGTTCACACCTAAAGGGTCACGACGTCCGTGGGCTAGCGAGGGGGTGTGGTTCTCCGGTGAGGGTGGCGAGCGCGGCGGCGACCTCGTGGATGCTGGCTCGGACGTAGGTGGTTGTGGTTCCGGCGTCGTTGTGTTGGTTGGTGTGTCCGGCGTAGACGCGGGCGATGGCGTAGCCGAAGTTGCGTTCGACCCAGGTGAGGGTGGTGTGGCGGAGCCAGTGGGTGGAGATTTGCTGGGTGGCGACCCAGGGGAGGTGTTTGCCGAGTCGTGTCCAGAGGTGGTCGTAGCGCCGGGTGGTGATCGGCCGGCCGTCGATGTAGCGGAGGAGTTGCCCGTCGCGTGGGGCGTGGCGGTGGGTGGCGTGCTGTTGGAGGTGGGTCATGAGGGTTGGTGAGACCGGTTGCCAGCGGACGGTGTCGCCTTTCTCGCGGAGGAAGATGAGGCATTGGTCGGGGTCGAGGTCTTGGGGGCGGAGGGCGAGTGCGCCGCCGCGGCGGCAGGCGGTTTCGGTGTGCAGGCGCAGGATCAGGGTGTCGAGGGCGGGGTCGTTGCCGGTGGTGGCGGCGATGTGGTTGATCTCGGCGAGGCGGGTGTCGGCGACGGCGCGGCGGGTGGAGGGCAGGCGGCGGGGTTTGGCGACCTTGCTGGCGGGGTTGTCGGCCGGATCGATCAGTCGGTCGTCTTCGGCGTGGCGGTAGAGGCAGCGCAGGGCGGCGATGAGGTGTTCGCCGGCGCTGCGTCCGCCGCGCGCATTGCGGCGGGGTACGACGTTGATCTTCACGTGCTCGACGAGTTGCTTGATTTCCGATGGGGTGGGCTCGTCGAGACGGCGGTGTCCCCAGTGGGCGTCGATGCGGTTCCAGTAGGAGCCGTAGACCCGGCGGGTGCCGTCGGTGACCGCGGCTGAGACGATCGGGATGTACTCGGCGAAGGTGGGCACCGTTGGCCGTGCGGCGGGCGCTGCGAGGAGGTCCTCGGGGGACAGGCCCATGCGGGTTAGCAGCAGGCGCGCGGCGTCCAGGTCGGCTGAGGACGGTGTCGTCATGCGGGATCACCGCGCAGTACCTCGGTGTGGCGCTGGGCGAGGAGGTCGTCGAGCGCTGCGGGCGGGTGGATGATGAGCAAATTCAGCTGTGGGTGAGTGGCCAGGAGGACGCGGTCGCCGGCGATCAGGCGGCAGCGGTGCCGGATGGTGGCGGGCAGGCGGAGGTGGCCCTGCTTGGTCACCGTGAACATGCCGTAGTCGTCGCGGCGGATGAGGAGGAGGTCGCGCGCTTCGCGGATGTCCAAGCGAGTGCCTGGCGTCCAGGAGAGTGCGGTCAGAGTGGCCCGGTCGGCGACGCGGCCCCGACAGTCCACGGCCGCCATCCCGTAGACGACGCTGTTCGTTCGGGGCGCCGGCATGGCGGGGAGTGGCAGCGTTCGACGGGTCGTCCCGATGCCGACAGCGGTACAGCCATCGTGGGGGGAAGGAGTAGCCGGGATGACCGGCTTGATCACGGCGCCGGTCACGAGGACCACCGCCAGAAGACACACCGACGCGGCCTACATGCCGCAGTCAGGTGGTGGAGTGCACTCAGGCACTGGTACGTCAGATGTGGCAGAACTGCCACGAAAGTGTGTCCGAGGGGCGTATTGACCATTACGCACACGCGCTCTACCAGCGAAAACGTTTTGAGCTGTCGTAGGGGAAGGGGTGTCATCGCTGGGCGGATGGCATCCTGCGTCCCCCCGGACGGCACCGGTTATCACTCTGCATCTCGGGGCATGTGGAAGGAGGGCCGAAACCGGCCGCGAGCGGCGGCAGTTCCGCGGCGCTGAGGCAGAGTGGAACGTCCCATTGCCGCGCCAGGGTGCGAGCCGTTGCGGAGTGTTCGGGGTGGAGGTCGGTGAGCAGGATCCCCGCGGCGGGTTGAGCCCGGGAGTCGCTGCGCCTGCCGGTGCGTCCGCAACGGGCTCGCGCGACGTGCGGATGAGCAGGGCCGGAAGTCCTCGCCGCGGATGACCATGGCCCGCAGCGGCGCCCGGCCCGCTGTTCCTAGCGTCGGTGCCATGAACACGAGCAACGCGAAGTACGCGATCGTCGTTGGGATCGACGGCTCCGGGGAGTCGCTCCCGGCCGTCCGCTGGGCAGTCGCCGCCGCGCGGCTGCGTCACGAGCCACTGCACATCGTCTACGGGTTCGCGCCCCTGTCGCGCTTCTACGGGGCCGGCATGCCAATGCTGCAGAACGCTTACGACGACCTCGTGCGGGCCGGCGAGCGCGTGGTGGCGGAGGCAGTCGGCGCGGCCAGGGAGATCACGGACGAGCACGTGCGGATCACCTCCGAGATGCTCAACGAGCCGGCCGCGCCGCTACTCGTCGAACGGTCCCGCAACGCTCGCATGATCGTGCTAGGCAGCGCCGGCCGGGTCCGCTGAGCCCCCCGTGTTAGGCCGGCCGGCTTGTGGCGCACGCGGCGGGTGTGTCAGCGCGTCAGTCCGGGGTACGCCGGTCCTCGCGCAGTTTCGTCGTCAGCACAACCGCCTGCGTGCGCCGTTCCATACCGAGCTTCGACAGCAGGCGGGAGACGTAGTTCTTCACGATCGGCCAGGAACATGCGCTGAGCGAGCTGCCGGTTCGTCAGCCCTCACCGATGAGGTCGAGCAGGGCCGGTGCCCCTCGTCAGCGCAGGTGGTTGCGGAAGAAGGTGACTATCCGCCGTCGCGTGTCGGCGGTCGCGGCCTGGTCGTACCGGGTGCCGGACATGCGCCCCAGCACCCGCAACATCAAGGTCAGGTCGGCCTGGTCGTGGTCGTTCATGAACCCGTGGCCGGCGCCGGGGTAGATCTTGACGTCGTGGGGCACGCCGAGCCGGGTGAGGATGTCGTCGAGCCGGAGTCCGGTCTTGGCGCCCAGGGGGGACCGGTCCGCGCCGCCGAAGCTGCCGACGACCGGGCAGGCGCCGGAGAGCCACGCTTCGGCGTCAGCGGGGCAGCCGCCGTAGTTGACTGCCGCGGCCGCATAACCGTGGTCCGGCGCCAGCGCGAGGGCGTACCCGCCGCCCATGCAGAAGCCGATGACACCGACCGCGCCAGTGCACCGGTCGTCTGCGGCGAGCAGACTGCGGGCGGTCTCGATGTCGTGGAAGGTCCGCCCCCGCCGGGCGCCGATGTCCCGCATGATCGTGCGCAGGCAGCTGAGCCTGCTGCCCCAGTAGTACAGGTCGGGCGCGACGGTGAGGAACCCTTCGCCGGCCAGCAACCGCCGGTGCAGCTCGGGCATCATGGCGTGGATGGACCGGGGCCGTTCGGTGTTGGTCTTGAGTTCCAGTTTCTGCTGGACGAAATCGTGGCCGGCCTTCATCTGCTGGAAGGCCGCCTGCCGGTTCTGCCCGATCATCACGAACGTGGACAGAAGATCGCCTCGAGCCGATGGCGAGCGAGGCTGACGGGCCGTCGTCCTCGATGGCGAGGAACAACGCGTCCAGCGGGTTGAGCCAGGTCCATGGCGCACGTCAGTGGGCAATGTCGACGACGACCCGGCGGTAGGAGTCGTCCTGCACGGTGAACAGACGGAACGGCAGCTGCTCGCGCACGCCGGCGGCGAAGGTGCTCTGCCCCTCGAACGAGCTGGCGAAGCGGACCTCGCGCAACGCGGTCCAGCCCCGCAACTGGCTTGCCGGGTAAAGGCGCTCGCCGACGATGGCGAGGAGACCTCCCGGTGCGTGCCCTGAGATGTCGTAACCGAGCGCGGGTGCCCGTACCACGATTTCCAGTGCGGCGCCGCCCGCCACCGGGATCGGTTCACCGGAACCGTCGGCTGTTACCACGTCGGCGTAGTGCACCGCGTACCCCGCTTCCTCCGGGCCGTTGATGTCGAACACCAGCCGGTCGAAGCAGCCGTGCCGGCCCGCCCGCACCAGGTACAGCGCCTCCGGCGCCATCGCGCTCGACTCCTGAGGTGCGGTGTTCCAGCCCGCGGTCGTGCCGCAGCCGCCGGGGGCCGGGGTCGCGGTCCGCGGGGGGCCGCGGCCCATCGGTCCATGGGGCGCGGCGGGGCCGCTGGTGCCGAGTATGGGGGACGCGCTGCTGGAGGCCGCGGGGGGGTGCGGTGGCGGGCCCGCCGCCGCCACAGGCGGCCACCAGCGCGAGCCCGGCGGCCGCGATCGTGATCAGGGGTGTGCGCATGGTGGTTGTCCTAATCAGTTCTGGGAGTGCGTCATCCGGCACACTCCTGGTGGTAGCCGGCCGGTGGGTGAGCACTCGTGTGTCCTGGACGTCGAGTTCTGATGAAAGACAGTGCCCCTGCCGGTAGGCCGGGAGAGTTGATCGCTTCTGGGATGTCGTGCCCCGCGTGTTCGTGGCGGGAAGCACTGCTTGATTAGGTCGCTGATAGTTCTCCCGCGGGCTGCGCAGGGTGATCGGCATCGAGAGGGGAGGACCGTTGCGACTGTTCGTAGGGGATGACTGGGCCGAGAACCATCACGAAGTCGAGCTGATGGACGGCTCGGGTGCCTGCTGGCAAAGCCCGGCTGACCGAGGGCGTGGCGGGGAGGCCCGCTTGCACGCGATGATCGGCGAGCGGCTGGGCGAGGCCAACGACGAGGATGTGGAGGTGCTGGTCGGGATCGAGACCGACCTGGGTCCGTGGGTGGCCGCGCTGGTCGCCGCCGGGTACACGGTGTTGGCGGTGAATCCGTTGCAGGCGGCCAGGTTTCGTGACCGGCTGGGGGTCTCCGGCGCTAAGAGCGACGCCGGGGACGCTCACGTACTGGCCGACATGGTCCGCACTCACGCTCACGAGCTGCGGCCGGTCGCTGGGGACTCGGCGCTGGCCGAAGCGGTGAAGGTTGTGACCCGCACCCACAAGACGCTGATCTGGGAGCGCACCCGTCACACCCAACGGCTGCGGCACGCGTTGCGCGACTACTTCCCGGCCGCGCTGGTCGCCTTTGCCGACCTCGACGCCGCCGACGCCCTGGAACTGCTGGCCAAGGCCCCCACTCCGGCGCGGGCCGCCCGACTGAGCACTGCGCAGATCAGCGGCGCGCTGACACGCGCGCGCCGCCGCAACGTCGCCGAGAAAGCCGGCGCGATCCAGGCCGCGCTGCGGGCCGAGTACCTCGGCCAGCCCGAGATCGTGGCGGACGCCTACGCCGCCTCGGTCCAGGCGCTGATCGCGGTCCTGACCGTGCTGAACACGCAGGTGGAGACCTTGCAGGGGCAGGTCGAGACCCATTTTGGGCAGCACCCGGCCGCTGAGATCATCGCCTCCCAGCCCGGCCTGGGACCGGTCCTCGGCGCCTGGGTGCTCGCAGAGTTCGGCGACAACCCCGACCGCTACGCCACAGCCAAGACCCGCAAGAACTACGCCGGCACCTCGCCGATCACCAGCGCGTCGGGCACGAAGAAGGTCGCCCTGGCCCGGTTCGTCCACAACGACCGGCTGATCGACACACTGATGACCCAGGCATTCGCCGCACTGAAAGCCTCGCTCGGCGCGCGGGCCTACTACGACCGGCAGCACGCCCGTGGAGCCGGGCACAACGCCGCCCTGCGCCAACTCGCCAACCGCCTCGTGGGCATCCTGCACGGCTGCCTCAAAACCAGCACCCGCTACGACGAGACGACCGCCTGGTCGCATCACGCCGAAAACATTGCGGCTTGGCATTCCAGCTCCTGGGATGTCTTTCTTCGGTTGCGTGCTCCAGCTAAGCGCGACCGGCCCGGCGCGGGGAGCGGCGAAGGTCCCTGGGCGCGGTGCTGTTGGGCCCTGCCGGGCCGCTCGGGACGAGCCTGGCGAAAGGACGTCACGTGAGAGCGAGGAGCAGGCGACGCACGCGTGGGAAATCATGAGCAAGCCGGTGGTCCGGGTGCTGCGTTCGACCACCGTCCGGCAGGCACCGGGCCCTTCGGCCTGCGCAACTCCGGCACGACAAGGACGACCGCTCCGGCCGGAACCGGGGCGGTCGTCGCGCGTCGCCGGCTAGTCCATCCGCTCCATCTGCCGCCGAATGCGCCTCTCGCTGGGTGAGCCGGGCGAGAACGTGTTCCACGTGTGCATGATCAAGCCGACGCCCCAGATGTCGATCGGGAACACCGGCCAGAAGAAAACCGTGCCGGTCAACGCCCAAATCCCGACCAGGAGACCGTTGATGAGGACGAACACGGCCACGTGCTGGTAGTAGTCGCGCTTCTGCTTGAGCCGCGCCACGGCGTGCTCGCGCCGTTCGGATTCGATATATCGGTCACGGTGACCACCTCCTGTCGCCACCAGCGGCCGTGCGCGCCTGGTTAGCCACTACGGGCCGTAGTCCCGCTTGCCGGGGACCTTCGGCCTCCGCCAGGTCTGGAGTCACGGCGCGTGACGGGAGTGCCCGGGTGGGGCACGATGTCCTCATGGCGGGACAGGATCAGCGCGCCCAGGACCGGCCGCTGCGCGAGACGCTATCGCAGCTGCGGCTGCGGGAGCTGCTGCGCGAGGTGCAGGACCGGATCGAGGAGCTGGTGCAGTCCCGCGACCAGATGGACGGGCTGCTCGAGGCGATGCTGGCGGTGGCGAGCGGGCTGGAACTGGACGCCACCCTGCGGCGCATCGTGCACGCGGCCATCGACCTGGTGGACTGCCGCTACGGGGCGCTGGGCGTGCTGAACCAGGACCGTGAAGGTTTGGCGGAGTTCGTCTACGAGGGCATCGACGAGGCCGCCCGCCGCGAGATCGGTGACCTGCCCACTGGGCACGGCCTGCTCGGACTGCTGATCCAGGAGCCCAAGCCGATCCGGCTGGACGATCTGTCCCAGCACATCGCGTCCTCCGGGTTCCCGGCGCACCACCCGCCGATGAAAACCTTCCTCGGGGTGCCCGTGCGCGTACGCGAGGAGGTGTTCGGCAACCTCTACCTGACCGAGAAGGCGAACGGGCAGCCGTTCACCGAGGACGACGAGGTTGTCGTGCAGGCACTGGCCGCCGCGGCCGGAATCGCGGTGGAGAACGCGCGCCTGTTCGAAGAGGCCAGGCTGCGGCAGCGGTGGCAGGAGGCCACCAGCGAGGTCCGCGCCGAACTGCTCGCCGCCGCCGATCCGGCCGATGTGCTCGCGCTCATCGCCGACCGCGCCTTGACTCTGGCGCGCGCAGACTACGCGCTGATCGCGCAGCCCGAGGACCCTGACGTCCCGGTCGAGGACGTCAGGGAACTGGTTGTCACCGTGCACGCCGGGCTCGATCGCGGCGGATTGCGCGAGCGGCGGATTCCGGTCGAGGCGTCCTCCTGCGGGGCGGCGTTCACCGATGCCCAGCCGCGGCGCGTGAGCAACCTGGAGTTCGAGTTGTCCGCGGCGTTCGGCCCGGCGCTCGTGCTGCCCCTGCGCGCGTCCCGCACCTCGGTCTCGGGCGTGCTGGTGGTGGCCCGGCACAAGGGCGACGACGCGTTCGACTCCACCCAGGTGCCGCTGGCGGCGGCGTTCGCCGATCAGGCCGCGCTGGCGTTGCAGCTGGCCGAGGACCAGCGCTCCATCAACGAGCTCAAGGTTGTTTCCGACCGCGACCGCATCGCCCGTGACCTCCACGACCACGTCATCCAACGGCTGTTCGCCCACGGGCTGGCGCTGCAGAGCACCCAGATGCGGTCACGCAACCCGGACATTCAGCGGCGGCTGGCCGACATGATCGACGACGTGCAGAACATCGTGGCCGAGATCCGCACCGCGATCTTCGACCTGCACGGCGGCCTGCAGGGCACCGGGCAGCTGCGCAAACGGCTCAAGGACATCATCGCCGAGGTCACCGGCGACACCGGCCTGCGCACCACGGTGCGGATGTCCGGTCCGGTCGGCGTCGCCGGGCCGGAGCTCACCGAGCACGCGGAAGCGGTGCTGCGGGAGGCGTTGTCCAACGCGGTGCGGCACGCCCGGGCCACCGCGCTGACGGTGACCGTCTCCGCCAGCGACGAGCTGGTCATCGAGATAGCCGACAACGGCCTCGGCATGCCGGAGAAGGTGGCCCGCAGTGGACTGCACAACCTCGCCGAACGCGCCGCCCAGGCCGGCGGCACCTTGTCGATCGCGCCGGGCGAGGACGGCGGGACTCGGCTGACCTGGGCGGCACCGATCTCCTAGCGGTCGCGGTCGGCGGAGACCGTGGTGCCGGCGAGCACCGCTTCTGCGTCTTACAGGCGCCCGATCGCCGCTAGCGCGCCGCCGAGTCGGCGAACCGGCACGCGGCCTCCACCTTCGGCTCCTCGACCCACCAGGGAAGGTGTGGGCCCGCAGGTCGGCGGGTCGGACGTGGCGGATGGGGCGCGCGGCGGCGTGCCGTGGCCGTCCTCGACGGCGGCGACGTCGGTGAGCAGCAGCAGGGCGTCCGCGCGCAGCGCCGAGGCCAGCAGCGCCGCCGCGAGGCCATTGTCGACCACCGCTTCCACGCCGTGCGGCCGCCCGTCGGCGCCGGCCACGACCGGCACCCCGCCACCTCCGGCGCAGCCGACGGTCGCGCCGCTGTCCGCGACGAGCCGGATCAGGGGGCGTCCGAACCCGTCGGCCGGTTCGGGCGACGGCACGACCCGCTGCTAGGAGGAGCCGTCCGGGTGCACCTGCCAGCCGTCGCCGGCGGTACCCACCGCGAGCAGGCCCACCGGCGGGCCGGTGCCGTGGTGACGATCAGGCGGTGCCGCCGGGCCAGCGGCGCCGCTGGGCCAGTGGTGCCAGCGCGCCGGCGGGCGCGTGGACGTGCTTGGTGGTCTGGACATGATGTCCCTGTCCGTCCTCGTGGCCGGTCATCGTCAACGAGTCCAGCAAGGCCGATCCGATCCGGCGAGAGACCATCGGGCACGCGGCGGGGAGGAAAGTCACTGGTGCCTATGGGGCTCGTGCCGCACGGTCGGACCAGACAGCCGCAGCCCGCACAGATCGCGAGAACGATGTTCCCCCTGCCCGTGCCTCCCGACGCCGAGGATCTCCGGCGTGAGCCCGGGGCGACACCATGCTGCTGAGCGCGATCCTGGCTGCGCTCGCGGCGGCGGCCAACGCGGGCGGCACCATCCTGCAGCGCGGTGCGGCGCGGCACGAACGCCCGGACGGGCGTCTCACCGTCGCGATGCTCTGAGACCTGGCCCGGCAGCCACGGTGGGGCGCAGGCATCGGGGTGATGCTGCTCGGCTCCGCGCTGCAGGCCGCGGCGGGGGCGATCGGGCCGATCGTGCTCGTACAGCCGATCCTCATCGGCGAGCTGGCCTTCGTCCTGGTCCTGACCGGCGTGCACCGGCGGACGCCGTTGCGCGCGCGGGAATGGCTGCCGATCGCCTGCCTTGCCGCGGGGGTGACCACGCTCATGGTCTCGATGCGCCCGACCGACACCGATCCGTTCCAGGTGCCCGGAGGCGGCTGGGTGGTGGGGTGCGCCGCCACGGTCGGCGTGGTGGCGCTCCTGGTCCGGGTGAGCGCCCGGATGCGGCCCGGGGTGGGGCCGGCGTCGCTGCTGGGTGTCGCCGCCGGGGCGTGGTTCGGGTTCAGCGCCGTGTTGATGTCGGCGGTCACCAGCGCTGCGCGGCACGGTGCCCTGTTCATCACTTGGCAGATCTACGGGATGCTCGTCGCCGGGCCGCTGGGGTTCTTCCTGCTGCAGAACATGCTGCGCGCCGGCCCGCTGGTCGTGTCTCAGCCGGGCCTCACCCTGGCCAGCCCGCTGGTGGCGGTGGCCCGGGGGCTCGCGGTGTCCGGCGAGCAGGTCCGGGACGGGGTGTGGGTCGCGGCCGAGGTGGTCGCCGCGGCGGTGATCGTGGTGAGCACGGTGGCGCTGGCGCGGTCCGCGCTCCTGCACCCGGCAGGGCCGGAAGTCCCTCCCGGCGGTGACCATGGCCTGCTGTCCCGGCGGCTTGTCAGTCGTAGCGTCGGACCCATGCGAGCGATCGACATCATGAGCAGGCCGGTGGTCACGGTGATCCCGGATGCCCCGGCGAAGGAAGCCGCCCGGATCCTGGCCGCGCACGGGTTCACCGCGTTGCCCGTGGTCGACGACGAGCGCCTGGTCGGCATCGTCACCGAAGCCGACCTGATCGGCGACCGCGTACCGCCGGATCCCCGGTTCCCGCGCCCCGCCGGCGAGCAGCGCCACGCCGGCGCGTCCGTCGGCGAGGTGATGTCGAGCCCGGCGACCGCGATGGCACCCGGCTGCGACCTGGCCACGCTGAGCCGGGCACTGCTCGACGCCGGCATCCGGGCCATGCCCATCGCCGACGGCGGACGTGTCGTGGGCATCGTGACCCGAGGTGACATCGTCCGGGTCTTCGCCCGCAGCGACCGCGAGATCGCCGCCGACGTACGGCGGCACCTGAGCATCTACGGCGGACCGGACCGGTGGCAGGTGGATGTGTGCGACGGCGTGGTGCGGATCGCCGACGACTACGACGACGAAACCGACCGTCACGTTGCGACCCTGCTGGCCGAGGCCGTGCCCGGGGTCGTGGAGGCGCGCACGGTCACGGCGACGGGAGACCGGGAATGAGCAACGCAGGAGACGCCGCCGTCGTGGTCGGCATCGACGGTTCCGAAGAATCCCTCCGGGCCGTCCGGTGGGCGGCCCGGACCGCGCGGGTACGCCACGAGCCTCTGCACCTCGTGTACGCCTTCGCGCCGCTGGCCGGGGCCTACGGTGCCGGCTTGCCGGTGCGGCAGAGCGCCTACGAGGAGCTGCTGCGCGCCGGACGGACGATGCTGGAGGACGCCGTGCGGACAGCGCGGGAAACCGCCGGTGAGAAGGTGCGGATCACCTCGGATATGCCGAACGATCCTCCGGCTCCCGTGCTGCTCGACCGTGCCCGCCGTGCCCGCATGGTCGTCCTCGGGTGCTCCGGCACCGGGGGCTTCACGGGCATGCTCGCCGGATCGACCACGGTGCAGGTGTCGGCCCATGCCGCCTGCCCCGTCGCCGTGATCCGCGGGCGGGACACTGACGAGGGACCCGTGGTCGTTGGCGTGGACGGCAGTCCCGGTGGTGAGCGAGCGCTGGAGATGGCGTTCGAGGAGGCATGCTGGCGCAACGCACCATTGGTGGCGGTGCATGCGTGGAGCGACGACGAGTTCACCGCCTACTACGCGACGATGCCGCTGGCCGTAAACTGGGCGGAGGTCGAGGCCGACGAGCATCGGGTGCTGGCCGAGCGGCTGGCCGGGTGGCAGGAGAAGTACCCGGACGTGCAGGTCGAGCGCGTCGTCGTGCGCGACCGGCCCCGGCACCAGCTGCTGAGCTGGAGCACCAGGGCGCAACTGGTCGTGGTCGGCAGCCGGGGCCGTGGCGGGTTCAGCGGGCTGCTGCTGGGCTCGACCAGCCAGGCCCTGATCCACCACGCGCAGTGCCCGGTGATGATCGTGCGTCCGGGACCGGCGCAGTGACCGCCACGGCGGTCCGCCAGCCGCTGACCGCGGGCGAGCTGTCCCAGGTGGACAGTCAATGGCGAGCGGCGAACTACCTGACGGCGGGCCAGATCTACCTGATGGACAACCCGCTGCTGACCGAACCGCTGGTAACCGCGCACATCAAACCGAGACTGCTCGGCCACTGGGGGACCTCGCCCGGCCTGAACTTCGTCTACGCCCACCTCAACCGCGCGATCCTCGCCCACGACCTGAACACGATCTTCGTCACCGGGTCCCGGCCACGGTGGCCCCGCGTTGCTGGCGAGCACGTGGCTGGAGGGCAGCTACCCCGAGGTGGAGCCCCGTGCCGCGCAGGACGCCGCGGGCATGGCCCGGCTGTTCCGGCAGTTCTCCTTCCCGGGCGGGGTGCCCAGCCACGTGGCGCCCGAGGTGCCCGGCTCGATCCACGAAGGCGGCGAGCTGGGCTACTCCCTCGCCCACGCCTTCGGTGCTGCCTTTGACAACCCGGACCTGCTGGTCGCGTGCGTGGTCGGCGACGGTGAGGCCGAGACCGGCCCGCTCGCGACGAGCTGGCACGCCGGCAAGTTCCTCGACTCGGTGCACGACGGCGCGGTGCTGCCGATCTTGCACCTGAACGGGTACAAGATCGCCAACCCGACCGTGCTGGCCCGGATTCCGCACGAGGAGCTGGACCAGCTGTTGCGCGGCTACGGCTACGCGCCACGCTACGTCGAGGGCGACGAGCCGGAGGCGATGCACCAGGCGATGACGGCAGCGCTCGACGACGTGGTCGGGGAGATCCGCGACATCCAGCACTCAGCTCGCACCGGTGCCGCCACCGGACGGCCGCACTGGCCGATGATCGTGCTGCGCAGCCCCAAGGGCTGGACCGGGCCGTCCCACCTGGACGGTGTGCCGGTCGAGGGGACCTGGCGCGCCCACCAGGTGCCGCTGCCCGCGGTCCGGGAGAACCCGGATCACCTGCGGGCTCTGGAGGACTGGCTGTGGTCCTATCGCCCGGATGAGCTGTTCGACGCCGACGGCCGCCCGCGCCCGGACGTCACCGCGCTCATCCCGCGTGGCGACCGGCGGATGGGCGCCAACCCCCACGTCAACGGCGGTCTTCTGCTGCGCCCCCTCGATCTGCCCGATCCGCGGGAGTTCGCCGAATCGGTCGAATGGCCCGGCGCGACGTCCGCCGAGCCGACCCGGGTACTGGGCCGCTACCTGTGTGCGGTGTTCGAGCGCAGCGCGCGGAGCCGGAACTTCCGGCTGTTCGGCCCGGACGAGACGGCCTCCAACCGGCTCGACGCCGTCTACGGCGCCACCGGCAAGGGCTGGCAGGCGGGACTCGAAACCATCGACGAACACCTGTCCCGCGACGGGCGGGTGCTGGAGGTGCTCTCGGAGCACCTGTGCCAGGGCTGGCTAGAGGGCTACCTGCTCACCGGCAGGCACGGGATGTTCTCCTGCTACGAGGCGTTCGTGCACATCGTCGATTCGATGGTCAACCAGCACATCAAGTGGCTGCGCAGCTCCCGGAAAATCCCGTGGCGGCGCCCGGTGGCGTCGCTGAACTACCTGCTGACCTCGCACGTGTGGCGGCAGGACCACAACGGTTTCTCGCACCAGGACCCAGGGTTCATCGACCACGTCGCGAACAAGAGCAGCGAGGTCGTCCGCGTCTACCTGCCGCCGGACACCAACACCCTGCTCACGGTGGCGGAACACTGCTTGCGCAGCCGCGACTACGTCAACGTGATCGTGGCAGGCAAGAACCAGACCCCGAACTGGCTGGACGTCGAGCAGGCGGCGGTGCACTGCGCCCAGGGCGCCGGCATCTGGGAGTGGGCGGGCACTCACCCCGACCGGGAGCCGGACGTGGTGCTCGCGTGCGCCGGTGACGCGCCGACGCTGGAGGTGCTGGCCGCGGTCACCCTGCTGCGCGAGCACCTGCCGGAGCTGGCTGTCCGCGTGGTCAACATGGTCGACCTGATGCGGCTGCAGCCCGGCACCGAGCACCCGCACGGCATGACCGACCGCGAGTTCGACGCGCTGTTCACCCCGGACCGGCCGGTGATCTTCGCCTACCACGGCTACCCGTGGCTGATCCACCGGCTGGCCTACCGCCGCACCAATCACGACGAGTTCCACGTGCGTGGCTACACCGAACGCGGCACCACCACCACGCCGTTCGACATGCTGGTGCTCAACGACATGGACCGCTTCCAGCTGGTGATCGACGTGATCGACCGCGTGCCCGGCCTGGTGCGCACCGCGGGCACCGTCCGGCAGGCCATGACCGCGGCCCGGCACCGGCATCACCGCTGGATCCGCGAACACGGCGAGGACCTGCCCGAGGTGCGGAACTGGACATGGGAGCAGTGATGCGGATCCTCACGCTGAACCCAGGCTCGTCCAGTCTTAAGGCCGCGATGCACGCCGACGGCGCCGCGACCGCCACACGGACGTGGGAAGCCGCCGACGCGACGGCCGACGAACAGGCGATCTCTCGGGCGCTGGAGGAATGGCCGGAACCGGACGCCGTCGCGGTCCGGTTCGTGCACGGCGGTTCACGGCCGCGTCCCGTGGTGCTCGACGAGCACGAGCTGGGCGAGCTGGAACGGCTGACTCCGCTCGCGCCGCTGCACCAGCCGCTGTCGGTGCACACCGCCCGGGTGGTCCGGGCGCTGCTGCCGGGCACGCCCGTCATCGCGTGCTTCGACACGTCGTTCCACAGCGGGCTGCCGGACGCCGCCGCCCGCTACGCCCTGCCGCACGCATGGACGAGCCAGAACCGGCTGCGGCGCTACGGGTTCCACGGATTGTCCTGCCGCCACGCCCTGCGGCACGCCGCCGAGCTGCTGGGCCGCGCGGAGGAACAGCTGAGCCTGGTGGTGGCGCACGTCGGCGCCGGCGTCTCGGTGACCGCGATCCGCGACGGGTCCAGTGTGGACACCTCGATGGGGTTCACCGCGCTGGAGGGTGCGGCGATGGCCACCCGGTCGGGCTCGGTCGATCCGGGTCTGCTGCTGCACGTCCTGGGCACCAGTGAGGTCACCCTCCCGCAGCTGAGGAACACGTTGTACCGCGAGTCCGGGTTGGCGGGGATGACCGGCACGTCCGGCGACCTCCGGGAGGTGCTGGCGGCCGATCGCGCGGGTGACCGGAACGCGCACACCGCGCTGGCAGTCTACCGGCACCGGCTCCGCCGCGAGATCGGCGCGATGGCGATGAGCCTCGAGCGGCTGGACGCGGTCGTGTTCACCGGCGGGGTGGCCGAACACCAGCCCGCGGTGGTGGGCGAGATCGTGGCCGGCTGCGCCCTGCTGGGCCTGACGGCCGATCCCGGGAAGCTGGCGGCGGAAGGCGATCGCGTGGTCAGCACGGGCGAAGTCCCGGTGCTGATCCTGACGGCACGGGAGGACCTCGAACTCGCCCGCGGCGCCGAGGCCCTGCTCAGCGGTGCGCGGCGACCAGATGCGCCAGCAGGTCACGCCAGCTGACGATGCCGACGATCCGTCCCGCGTGCGTGATCGGCAGGCAGCGCTGACGCGAGTCGACCAGGGCGGCGGCCACATCGGCCACCTCCGCGTCCGGATCGGCGGTGACCACCGGCCGCCGCATGATCGCCGCGACCGACACCGGGACCGTGCCGAGCATGGCGCCGTCGTCGGGTCCGCCCCGGGCCAGGAGCCGTGCGGCGCCGAGGTCGGACTCGGTCACCAGGCCGACGAGCTCACCGGACTCGGTGAGTACGGGCAACGTGGTGTACCCGCGCTCGAGCATCGTCGCGGCCGCCTCCTCCGGTGTGGTATTGGGCGTGACCCCCACAACGGGTGAGCTCATCAAGTCGCTGATCCGCATGCGCCGATCCTCACTTCCGCGAGGAAGCCCCGACAGGGCACAACGTCCCGGACGCGAAGGACCTTGGCGAGGACGGACGGCCCTTCGCGCGGGCACCCGGGGGGACCAGCCTGGGGGCACTGGAGGTCCCGCGGACTGGAGGAGTCCCGATGAACATGGCAGCGAAAGCGCGGTGGATCTTCCGTTCGCGCCGCAACCCCCTGGCCCGCGTGTCGGACCGGACGGAACGCCGCCTGCTGCTGGTGCTGCTCGGTGTCGTGCTGCTCTCCGCGCCGGTGGCCGGTCTCCTGGGCGGGCAGATCTACGGCCAGCAGCGCGACCAGATGAGGATCGAGCAGGCCACGCGCTACCCGGCCACCGCGACCCTGCTGGCGGACGCGCCGCCGCAGGCGGCCAACCCGCACGGCGCGCCCTACGGCGGGGCAGCCCGCGTCGAGGCCACCTGGCAGGGGCGTGACGGGCTGCTCGTCACCGGTGAGGTCACGGCCACCCGCGGCGCGCAGGCGGGCGACACGGTCACCATCCGGCTCGACCGGGACGGGCGGGTCGTCACCGAGCCGATCACCGCCGGCGTCGCCATCAGCAACGCGGTGACCGTCGCTTTCGCGAGCTGGTTCGGCGTGATCGTCTTGTGCGGTGCCGTGTACTGGCTGGTGCGGATGTGGCTTGACCGGCGCCGTGCGGCGAACTGGGACGAGGACTGGCGGCGCTTCGACACCCGGAGCGCCAGGTCATGACCCACGTCGGGGAGCACGTGACCGCGGTCGCGCCGCCGTACGCGCAGCCGGCCGAGGACGTCGCCGCCGCGCTGGGCACTGATCTCACGCGCGGGTTGTCCAGCGCCGAGGCGCGAGCGCGGCTGGAGCGGATGGGACCCAATGCCCTGTCCGCGGCCCGCGGGCCGGGCCCGGTGCGACGGTTCGTGCGCCAGATCCACAGCCCGCTCATCTACATCCTGCTCTGCGCCGCGGCGGTCACGACCGTCTTCGGCGGCTACGTCGACGCCGGTGTCATCGGCGCGGTCGTCCAGCTCAACGCCATCATCGGCTACGTTCAGGAATCGCGGGCGCAGCGGGCGCTCGACGCGCTCGCCCGGCTCGTGCCCGCCGAGGTGACGGTCGTCCGCGACGGCGCCACCAGCCGCCTCCCGGCCCGGGACCTCGTCCCCGGGGACGAGTGGAGGTCGCCGCGGGGGACCGGGTGCCCGCGGACGCCCGGCTGTGGCAGGCGAACCCGCTCGAAGCCGACGAGTCCGCCCTCACCGGCGAGTCCGTTCCGGTGTCCAAGACGGCGGGCGCGGTGACGGACGGCACCGTCGTGGCCGACCGCACCGGCATGCTCTTCTCCGGCACCCTGGTGACCCGCGGTTCCGGGCGCGCCGTCGTGACCGGCACCGGCGCGCGGACCGAACTCGGCGGCATCCAGCGGCTGGTCGACACCACGGCGACCGTGGCCACCCCGCTGACCCGCAAGCTCGGCGTGTTCTCCCGCCAGCTCAGCGTCGGCATCCTGCTGGTGGCCGCCGCGGCGTTCGCGCTCGGCATCGTTCGCGGCACGCCGGTCGCCGAGATGTTCACCGCGGCGGTGGCGCTGGCGGTCGGGGCGATCCCGGAGGGGCTTCCCGCTGCGGTGTCGATCGTGCTCGCGATCGGCGTGGTCGGGATGTCCCGCCGCCGCTCGGTCGTCCGGCACCTGCCCACGGTGGAGACCCTCGGCAGCACCACCGTGATCTGCACCGACAAGACCGGGACGCTGAGCCAGAATCGGATGACCGTGACCGCCGTCTACGCGGGTGGCCGGATGCTCGGCCCGGATGCGGGATCCTCGGCGTTGCGCGAGTGCCTCGTCGCGGGGGTCCTCTGCAACGACGCCGGGCTGTCGCCGTCGGGCGGGTTCGAAGGTGACCCGACCGAGACCGCGCTGCTGGCGGCCGCGGACAACGCCGGACTGACGCCGGGGGAGGTCCGGCGCCGGTGGCCGCGCACCAGTGTGGTGCCCTTCGACTCCGAACGGCGCATGATGATCACCGCTCATGGCGATGTCGGCTACGTCAAGGGCGCGGCCGGGGAGGTGCTGGCCCGCTGTGACAGCGAGCTGACTGACGACGGTTTGCGTCCCATGGACCGCGACGCGGTGCACCGGGCGCTGTCGGGCTTCTCGGCGCGGGGGCTGCGTCTGCTGGCCTTCGCCCGCCTCACCCCGGCCGGTCCGCTCGAGGCGAGCGGAAACTGGACGATGCTGGGTCTGCAAGCTCTGCAGGACCCGCCGCGGCCGGAAGCGATCGGGGCCATCGGGGCGTGCCACGACGCCGGGATCGCGGTCAAGATGATCACCGGCGACCACGCAGGCACCGCTCGCGCGATCGCCCAGCAGGTCGGCTTCGCCGGTTCCGCGACCGTCCTCACCGGACGGCAGCTCGACGAACTTGGCGACGACGCGCTGGACCAGACGGTACCGCGCACGAACGTGTTCGCGCGGGTCTCGCCGGAGCAGAAACTCCGTCTGGTCCGGTCCCTGCAGCGGCAAGGGCACGTCGTGGCGATGACCGGCGACGGGGTCAACGACGCCCCGGCGCTGCGCCGGGCGGACATCGGTGTGGCGATGGGCCGGGGCGGTACCGATGCGGCCGCCAGGCGGCGGACATGGTGCTGCTGGACGACGACTTCGTCGCGATCGAATCGGCCGTCGAGGAAGGCCGCGCGGTGTTCGACAACCTGCGCAAGTTCATCGCCTGGACCCTGCCCACCAACATCGGTGAGGGCCTGGTTATCCTCGTCGCCGTCGTGCTGGGCGCGGTGCTGCCGATCGTGCCGGTGCAGATCCTGTGGATCAACATGACCACCGCGGTGTTCCTCGGGCTCACCATGGCCTTCGAGCCGACGGAGGCCGGCCTGATGAGCCGTCCGCCGCGGCCGCCGTCCAGGCCGTTGCTGACGCGCGCGCTGATGCGCCGCACCGGGCTGGTGTCCGCGTTGCTGGTGGCCGCCGGGTTCGCCGGCTACCACTGGGCGCTCGCCGCTGGCGCGTCGCTGGAGGAAGCGCGGACGGTGGCGGTCAACGTGTTCGTGGCCGTGCAGATCGCCTACCTGCTCAGCTGCCGCTCCCTGGACCGCACCGTGCTGCGCGCCTGGCCGGGGCGCAACCGGCTGCTCGCCGTGGGTATCGGGCTGACGGTGCTGCTGCAGGCCGCGATCACCTACCTGCCCGCGATGAACGCGGTCTTCCACACCGCGCCGCTCGGGCTCGGCTCGTGGCTGCCCGTGGCGGGAGCCGCGATCGCCGCGTTCGTGCTGGTCGAACTCGACAAAGTCGTCCGGGCCAAGCGCACCCGATGAAGGAGGCCACCATGCCGGAACTCGACTGGAAACCGTTGTGGCGCAGGGACAGCCGGATCGCCCGCCGCCGACCGTGGCTCGCCGCGTGCACCGCTTTGCTCGCGGTGTTCGCCTGGGCGGGGGCCATCGGCCTGGTCACGGGTGCGGTCGACCTGGGTGCCGTGGTGATCGAGCGGCTTCCGTTCCACAGCACGGGTTTCGCCGGATTGTCCCTCGCGCTGATCGTGGGTGTCCCGATGACCGTGGTGACCGTCCTCGGTGCCCGGCGCGACACCCGTACCAGTCCGGCCGCCGTGCTGGCCGGTGCTGCCCTGATCGGCTGGATCGTCGTGGAGATCGGCGTGATCCGCACGTACAACGTGCTGCAGCCGGCGTGTGCGCTCGCGGGGTTGGCCGTGCTGGTCGCGGGGCTGAAGGATTTCGGGGCGCCGGGTCCGCATGAGCGGTGAGGTCGTCGTCGGGGTGACTGCTTCCGCCGCAGCAGTGCGAGCGGTGGCTTGGGCTGCGGATTTCGCTGCGGCCAGGCGATTGCCCCTGGTTCTGCTTTTCGCGGGCGTTCCCGATGCGGGGCAGCGGCCGCTGGCGGACGCGGTCATGAGCGCGTCCGCGCGGGGCGCCGCACCGGTGCGGGCTGAGGCCGTGCCGGGGCCAGTGGGAACGGTGCTTGTGGACCGGGCCGCTAGGGCGCGCCTGCTGGTTCTGGGCGCGTCGGGTCGGAGCGGTGTGTTCGATCGCGCCCTGCACTCGCCCACGCTTGTGGCCGCGCCCTGCGCACGATGTCCCGTGGTGGTCGTGCGAGGCCGGGACGGCCCGGACGGTCCGGTAGTGACCGGAGTGGACGCCGACGGCTTCGGGGAGCACGCGATCGCCGCGGCATTCGCGGAGGCGGCGCACCGGCGCGTCCCGCTGGTCGCCCTGCACGCGCGCAGTAGTGCCGAGTACCGCACCGCGACTACTCCCGCGACGCCGAGGTTGGAGTGGGAACGGGCGGCGGAGGAGCACCACCGCTCGGTCGCGGAGCGCCTGGCCGGCTGGCAGGAGCGTCATCCCGACGTCGAGGTGCGGCGGGTCGTCGTCCCCGACCGGCCCGCGCACCACCTGGTGCGCTGGAGTCATCGGGCCCAGCTGGTGGTCGTCGGCAGCCGGGGCCGGTCGGGACTGCCGGGGCTGCTTCTGGGCTCGACCGGGCGCATCGTGACCGGAGCGGCGGCGTGCCCGGTGATGGTCGTTCCGCCCGGGCAGGGGCCGGAATCCCCGTGCTGAGGGGACTTTCGGTCCTGGTGACCACCGCGCGCGCCGGGGGAGCGTCGGGACACCAGACGTCAAGTGAGGAGTTGCCCGATGAGTTCTCCGATGTCCTATCCCGTCCGTGTCGAGGGGAACCTGGACCCGGCCGTGTCGCGGTGGCAGTGGCTGGTGAAGTGGCTGCTGGTCTTCCCGCACGCGGTGGTGCTGGCCCTGCTGTGGCCGGCCTTCTGCGTCCTGACCGTCGTCGCGTTCTTCGCGATCCTGCTGACCGGTCGGTACCCGCGGTCGATCTTCGACTTCAACGTCGGCGTGCTGAGATGGACCTGGCGTGTGCAGTTCTACGCCTACGCCGCCCTGGGCACCGACCTCTACCCGCCGTTCACCCTCGCCGACGTGCCCGGCTACCCCGCACGCATCGAGGTGGACTACCCCGGGCGGCTGTCGCGGGGCCTGGTGCTGGTGAAGTGGTGGCTGCTCGCCCTGCCGCACTACCTGGTGATCGGTCTGTTCGCCGGCGGCGGTCTGTGGCTGGCCGGCTATGACGACAACGGCTTCACCTGGGGTGGTGGCGGCCTGATCGCCATCCTGGTGTTCGTCGCCGCGGTCGCGCTGCTGTTCACCGGCCGCTACCCGCGGTCGATCTTCGACTTCGTGCTCGGCATGGACCGCTGGGTGCTGCGGGTCGCCGCCTACGCGGCCCTGATGACCGACGCCTACCCGCCGTTCCGGTTCGACCCCGGCGGGCACGACCCGTCCGGGCGCGTGACGACCTCACCCGCTCCCTGGCAGCCCTCAGCCCACCGCTGGACCCCCGGTCGCGTGGTGTCCGTGGTCGTGGGCGCGGTGCTGGCGCTCGGCGCGATGGGACTGGTCACCGGTGGCAGCACGCTGCTGTGGGCTGACCGATCCGAGCGTGACGCCGAGGGCTACGTGACGACCTCCCGCACGGTCACCTCCACCGGGTACGCGATCGCGGGTGAGGACATCGAGCTGGCCGGCACGCCCGCCGATTGGGACCGCATCGCCGAGGTGGTCGGTGACGTCCGGCTGCGGGTCACCTCGACCGACCCGGCCACGCCGGTGTTCGTCGGAATCGCCCCGGCCACCGCGGCTGACGGCTTTCTCGCTGGCTCCCAGTACACGACTGTGACCGACTGGGCGGGCGGTGCCGCCATCCAGAACACCGGGAACCGGACGCTCGCCGCACCGCGGACCGCCGGCATCTGGGCCGCGCAGGCCAGTGGTCCCGGCACGCAGACCGTGGTGTGGCCGATGGAAAGCGGCGACTGGACGGTGGTCGTCACCAACGCCGACGGCTCACCCGTGGTGAGTGTCCGCGCCGAGATCGGCGCCACCCTGCCCGGGCTGGAACCCATCGCGTGGGCCCTGCTGGGCGCCGGGCTGCTGTTCCTGGCCGGCGGGGTCGCGCTCATCGCCGTCCCCGTTCGCCGGACCGCCCAGCGGCCCGCCCGGACCACATCCTGACCGAGAAAGGACGACACCATGCGAGCACTCGTCGTGTACGAATCGATGTTCGGCAGCACCGAGGACATCGCCCGGGAGATCGCGAAAGGACTCTCCGCCGCGATGCAGGTCGAGGTGACCAACGTCGACGACGCCCCGGAGCAGCCGGAGGGGTTTGATCTCGTCGTCGCAGGCGGGCCGACCCACGTGCACGGGATGAGCCGTGCCTCGACGCGAGAAAGCGCCAGGAAACAGGCCGTCACGGACATCCGGTCCCGCTCGGGACTGCGCGAGTGGATGGACGGCTTGGCTCCGCCCACACCTGGCACGCGAGCGGCGACCTTCGACACCCGGATCGACAAGCCGGCGTGGCTGGTCGGCTCCGCCGCCCACGGTGCGGCCAAGGGGCTGCGCCGCAAGGGATACGCGCTCGCCGCCGAACCGGCCAGCTTCTTCGTCGACGGCGCCGAACCGGGCGATCTGCACGCCGGGGAACGCGAACGCGCCCGTGAGTGGGGCGCGTCGCTGGCGGGGCAGCGGTGACCACGGACCAGGGCACGCTCGTCGAGCGTGCCCTGTCCGCCGCCGTTCAAGCGCCGTCGCCGCACAACACGCAACCCTGGCTGTTCGAGGTGTGCGGCGACCGGGTCGACGTCCTGCTCGATCCGGCGCGGGTGTTGCCCGTCGCGGACCCCGACGGCCGAGAAGCGAGGCTCGCGTGCGGGGCGGCCGCGTGCAACCTCACGCTGAGCCTGCGCGCCTCCGGCCGACGGGTGACCACCCGGGTCATGCCCGATCCCCAGCGACCCGAGCTGCTGGTGCGGGTGCGGATCACCGGTACCGCGGCGCCGGAAACCGGGCTGGGCCGCTACATCGCCCAGCGCCGCACCAATCGCCGCCCCTTCCTGGAACGGGGCTTGCCCGACCCGGTGCGGAAGGAGCTGGCCGCTGCAGCGGCGGCCGAGGGGGCCACGTTGCACCTGGTGGTGGACTGGGCGCGCTACGACCGGATCGCGGAGCTGGTGCGCACGGCCGACCACCTCCAGGGCACCGACGAGCGGTTCCTCGCCGAAACCCGGCGGTGGACCGGCCGCCGCCCCGGCGAGCCCGACGGGGTGCCGGCACGGGCCGCCGGGCCGCCGCCGATCCCGGAGCCGGTGCTGGCACTGCGGCGTTATGCCGGCCAGTCCGAACTGCGCGAGCGCGAGTATGAGCAGCAACCGCTGCTCGGTGCGGTGCTGACCCGGACCGACGGCCCCGCTGCGCAGGTCAGCGCGGGGTTCGCGATGCAGCGGGTGCTGCTCACCGCCACCCGACTCGGGCTGAGCGCCTCGTTCCTGTCCCAGCCGCTGGAAGTCCCGGCCACGCGGGCCTCCCTGCGTACCCTGTTCCGCGACGAGGGCGAGCCGCACACGCTATTGCGCATCGGCTACGGGTTTCCGGCACCGCGGGTGCCCCGCCGCCCGGCCACGGACGTATCAGTCCAGATAGGACAAAGCCTGCACGAGTGAGTCCTCGGGTGTCCCGGTGGTGAGCACGGTGTGCGCCTCCGGCCACGGGTGCACGTCGCTCGCCATGTGGCGGGCGATCTCCGGGGTCGCGTCCGACATGGAGCCGGTGCGGGTGGCCAGCCGGTGCGCGGCGACGGCTTCCGGCGCCCAGCATCGCAGCGGCAGGACGGGGGAGCTGGCGGCTTGCGCCAGCTCAGCCGCGGCCAGCCGCTGCCGCGCGTCGGACCAGGAGGCGTCCAGGACGACCGTCTCGCCCAGGGCGAGCAGATCCGCGGCCCGGCGCAGCATCTCCGCGTAGGTGCGGTCGGTCCGCGCCTGGTCGTAGAGCCCTTCCCGGTACCCGGTGGCGGCGCTGTCCCCGGGCGTGATGCCGGCGAGTTCCTTGCGGATGCGGTCGGTGCGCAGGACCGTCGCGCCGAGCCGCCCGGCGTTCGCGTCGGCCAGCGTGGACTTCCCGGACGCTGGCAGCCCGCCGACGAGGATCAGCCGCGGACGCCCGAGCCTCAGGTGCCTCAGGGCGAGAGCGGCGTACCTGCGCGCGAGTTCGGCGGCGACGTCGTCGCCTTGGGCGAAGCGCAGGCAGGCCACTTTGACGCGGACGAACGCGCGGTAGGCGGTGTAGTGGTGGCGTAGCGCGGGCGGCGCGGGGTCGCCGGAGTGCTCGACGTAGCTGTCCATCAGCGTCCTGGCCAACTCGCCGGCCCCCAGGCGTTCCAGGTCCATCGCGAGGAACGCGACGTCGTCGAGCCCGTCGACCCAGCGCAGGTGGTCGTCGAACTCCAGGCAGTCGAGCACACGCGGCCCGTCGTCGAGGCAGAAGATGTCGTCGGCGAGCAGGTCGCCGTGCCCGTCGACGACATGCCCGGTGCTCTGCCGGCGGGTGAACAGGGCCTCGCGCCCGGCGAGGAACTCCCGGGTGAGCCGTTCGGTCTCCGCGGCGGTTTCCGGGTGCAGGACGACGTGGAAGGGGCGGACCTGCGCGAAACTGGCCTCCCACCGCCGCCGGATCGCATCCCGCGACCCCTCCGCGGTGATCTCCGGACTCCGCCGGGTCCCGGCGTGGAAGGCCGCCAGCTGCCGGCCGAGGGCGCGCACGGTGCCGGTGAGCGGCTCGCCCGCCCGCACCAGCGACGACAACCGGCGTCCCTCGGGCATGCGGCGCATGACGACGAGGTGGTCGCACACCTCGCCGGAGGGATCGCGCACGTCCGACACGCCCAGGTAGACATCGGGCGCCAGCCGGCGGTTCAGCTCGACCTCGCGGTGGCAGACCCGCTCGCGGGCTTCCCGTGTGGTGAAGTCGAGAAACCCCAGATCCACGGGCTTCTTCAGCTTGTAGGCACGGTCGCCGACGAGGAAGACCGCCCCGATGTGGGTCTCGTGCACGTCCGCCCACGGCGCGCCGGCTGTCACCGGCGGGGAAACCACGGGCGTGGCTTGGGTTCGCAGCATGGGGCCAGCGTGCTCTGGCGATCAGAACGCCGGAAAGAGCCGAAGTGCCCCGCCGCTGGGGTCCGTCTGCTCTGCCCGCCGGCCGGGCGCGCCGGACACGATCGAGACATGACCGAATCGACCGAACCTGCCATCGTCGCCGGTGTGGATGGGTCGCCCTCCGCGCTCAACGCGGCGCGGTGGGCAGCGCACGAGGCGGCGCTGCGGCCACTGCCCCTCCGGCTTGTGCACGTCGGCACCACCGGCGCCTGCCTCGGGGAAGCTCAGGAGCAGGCGCAGGCGGCCGAACCCGGCGTCCGGATCCACACCCGGTTACGGACCGGGGCGGCCGCGGCCTCCCTGATCGACGAGGCGGAAACCGCCCGCCTGATGGTCCTCGGCTCTCGCGGGCTCGGTGGCTTCCCCGGCATGCTGCTCGGCTCGGTCTCCTCCGCGCTCGCCACCCACGCGCCCTGTCCCGTCGTCGTGGTGCGGGACGCGCCGCCGCAACGGGGTCCCGTGGTGGTGGGGGTGGACGCCTCCGCGTCGAGCGACGCGGCCATCGCCTTCGACGCCGCCGCCAGGCGGCAGGCGCCGCTGATCGCCCTGCATACCTGGACCTGGACCGACATGACCCTCGGCGAGACCTGGTCGGTGCTGCCGATCGACGTCGACTATGCCGAGGTCGCCGAGGACGAGCGCCGGTTGCTGGCCGAACGGCTCGCCGGGTGGCGGGAGAAGTTCCCCGACGTGGACCTGGGGCAGCGCGCCGTGCGGGACCGACCCGTGCGCGGCCTGCTCGCCGAGGCCCGCGACGCTCAGCTGATCGTGGTCGGCTCCCGCGGGCGGCACGCCCCCGACGGCATGGGCCTCGGCTCCACCAGCCAGGCCCTGCTCCACCACAGCCCGTGCCCGGTCGCCCTGGTCCGCTGACGAAGTTCCAAGGAGAGACATGCACTGGTCCCAGGTCGAGGTCGGGGCGCTCGCACGCGCCGCGAGTTGCGCCCCGTCCGTCCACAACTCGCAACCCTGGGTGCTCGAGGTCGCCGGCGACGTCCTCGGGCTGTACGAGCGGTTCGACGTGTCGCTGCCCCGGCACGACCCCACCGGCCAGGACCGGGTGCTCTCGTGCGGCACCGCGCTGACCAACCTGGACCTCGCGGTGCGGGTGCTCGGTTGGCGGCCCGAGGTCGAACTGCTGCCGTCGGCGACACGACCGGACCTGGTCGCCGAAATCGGCGTCGCCGACCGCCGGGACGCCCTCCCCGCGGAGATCGACCACTATTCGGCGATCTTCCAGCGCAGCAGCTACCGCTCGCCGTTCGCGCTGCACCACGTGCCGCCCCGGGTCCTGCGCCTGCTCGGCGACGCCGCGGCGGGGCCGGGCACCGAAGCGCGCCTCGTCCAGTCCCGCACCGAGGCGGCGCCGCTGGCCCAGCTGCTCACCCACGCCGGCGGGGTGCTCCGCGCCGACCGGGCCTACCAGCGGGAACTCACCGCCTGGTCCGCCGGGTTCCGGCACCGGCCGTCGAAGGAGACTACGCTGCCCTGGTCGGGTCTCGTGCGGGCGGACACCCACCTGCCCGACACGGTCACCCTGACCGAGCGGATCGCGGCGGAATCCCTGCTGATCGTGCTCACCGCGGACGACACCCGCCGCGACCACCTGCAGGCCGGCGCCGCGCTCGAGCGGGCGTGGCTGGCGGCCATCGCCGCGGGCCTCGTGGGCTCAGTCCTGACCCAGCCGCTGCACCTGCCCGAGGTGCGCGCCGGGCTGATCGAAAAGCTCGACCTCCCCGGATACCCGCAGGCGATCCTGCGGATCGGCTACCCGGTCACCGCCACGCCCGCTCGCGCCACAATCCCGGCCAGTGCGGGGAAATCGAAGTGAGCACCTCCGTGCCGGCGGTCCACCGGCACGCGGCAGTCCGCGGCCCCGCGGTCCACCGGATGATCCTGCGGCTGCTGAACTCCGCGCTCGCCCTCGCCCCGCGCGCCCCGCTGGCCGCCGGGCGGCTGTGCGCTCTGCGGTACCGCTCGCGCCCCGCCCGTGAGCCGGTCGTGTTCCCGGTGCAGTACACCCGGGCCGGGAACCGGGTGCTGGTCGTCGCCGGGAGCGCCGCCGGCAAGTCGTGTTGGCGCCACTTCCGCGCGGCGGTACCGGTCGGCGTGCGGCTGTCCGACGGGTGGTCGGCCGGGACCGGCCGGATGCTGCACGAAGCCGAGCGCGCCGCAGCGGTGGCGGTGTACCGGCAGCGTTGGCTGCTCGTGCCCGCGCTCCTGGAGGCGCCGCTGGTCGCGATCGACCTGTCGGAGTGGAAGCCGGTGCACGGCCGGGCCTTCACGCGGAGCTGGTTCTGGATCGTCACCCTGGCCGAGTCCGCCGGGTTCGCGGTGCCCGCCGTCGTCGGCGCGCTCACCGCCGGCTCCGCGCCCGCGGTCGGCGTCGACGGCTCCGGCTCGGCGCTCGACGCGGTGCGCTGGGGCGCCCGTGACGCCGCCCGCCTGGGCGTGCCGCTGCGCCTGGTCCACGCCTACCCCCGCGGCGAGCGGGACTACTCCGCCCTGCGCTTGACAGCCGAGCAAGTACGCGCGGAGCTGCGCGCCTGGGGCGCCGACCGCCGCCGCACCGCCGAAGCGGTGGCGCGGGACACAGCACCCGGAGTGCGGGTGGAGCAGCGGCTGCGTGAGGGCGATCCCCGGGTCGTGCTGCGCCGCGAGTCGCGGCGGGCCGCGGAGGTGGTCCTCGGGCACGACGGCGACGGTGGGGCCAGCAGGCTCTTGTTCGGATCCTGCGGCCTGGCGCTGGCCGTGCACGGCCGCCGCCCGGTCGTGGTGGTCCGCGGCCGCGTCACCGACGCGGGATCGATCGTCGCCGGGGTCGACGGCAGCGTCGCCGCGGCCCGGTACGCGATGAAAATGGCCGCGCTGTACGGCACCTCGGTCACGGCGCTGCGCACCTGGCACGCGCCGGCAGGGGATTCTGCGGACCGTCATGGGGCGGTCGACCTGGCCGAGGCGTCGATGCGCCGGTACTTCGCCAGTGAGTCCTACCGCCAGCGCCCGCCCGCTCCGGCAGGCTCCCACCTGGTCGCCGACGAGCTGGGCGCCGTCGCGGAGGAACTGCGGCGGGCCTTTCCCGCCGCCGACCCGGCGCGGGTGCGAGCCATCGTCGACGACACCTACCGGGAGCTCGCCGCCGGGGCGAAGGTCACCGATCACTTGATCACACTCACGCTACGGGGCGCTCGAGCGGCCCTCGAGGCCAGCTGAGAGCACGTGAGCTCCGGCCGCGGCCGGAGCCCCTTTCGGCGGGCGCCGCCTCAGCGCGCCACAGGTGACCAGGTGTCGCAGCGAGGGCCGTCGGCATGCTCCCGCGCGCTCAGCCTCGCGGACAGCACAGCGGCCTGCGTGCGGCGTTCCAGGCCGAGCTTGGCCAGCAGCCGCGACACGTAGTTCTTGACCGTCTTCTCGGCGAGGAACATCCGCTTCGCGATCTGCGCGTTGGTCAGTCCCTCGCCGATGAGGTCGAGCAGGGTCCGCTCCCGGTCGGTGAGGCCGGCCAGCGGGCCGTCGTCGGCGGCGTTCGCACGCAGCCTGGCCATCAGGGTCGCAGCCGCGCGGGTGTCCAGCAGAGAACGGCCGGAACCCACCTCGCGCACGGCGGCGGCCAGCTGGATGCCTGCGATGTCCTTGATGGCGTAGCCACCGGCACCGGCGAGGATCGCGTTGAGCATCGCCTCCTCGTCGGTGTAGGAGGTGAGGATCAAAACGTTGAGCTCGGACAGCCGCGATCGCAGCTCGCGGCACAGCTCGATGCCGTTGCCGTCCGGCAGGCGCACGTCCAGAACCGCCACGTCCGGCCGCAATGCCGGAATCCGGGCCATCGCCTGCGCGGCGGTCGACGCCTCGCCGATGACCTTCAGCTCGGCGTCGGCCTCGAGCAGGTCGCCGACGCCGCGGCGGACGACCTCGTGGTCGTCGACGAGGAACACTGTGATCACGGCAGTTTCACCTTCCTGGGAGTGGTGATCTCCCCACGGTAGGGTCCCGGGCGCCGCACCGGGCACGGCGGAAGTCACCTCCGCCAGGGACCAAGGTCACCAATGGGGCCGGGGTGGACGAAAGTCCCTGCCACGCACTGACCAATTCCCCTGACCGCTACCACAACGGTCCAGGGCTGTGGAGGCGTGACCGTACGGATCTGCTTCTGCGGCCTGCCCGCGCCCGGACTTGGCGAGCCGGGCGGGCACGTGGAAATTGCCGGCCAGGTGGGTCCCGCTGCCCTCGGCTACGCCCTCGACCAGCTACGTCACCTCCCGTCGCATCATCCCCAGCCGGTGGACAGCGTGCACCTGGCACTGCGCGTGCCCGCCCGTGCCGACCGCGTCGTCGCCGAGGCCACCATGGCGGCCGGCGAGCGGGTCGTGCGGGTTTACGGGACAGCCGGCGCCCCGCGCGGCGCCACGACGTGCCCGACGCCGGGGGCGAGTTCGGTGTCCAGTTCGAGGTCGGCCAGCACCGCGTCCTCCCGGTAGGGGCCGCCGTGCCAGCCGATGCCGGCCAGCGTCCGCGCCCTACTGGCCTGGCCGTCACACGCCGCGAGGAACCGGAAGCGGGCCTCTTGCGTGCCCGCCAGGGAGCGGCGTGTCGCCAGCACCGACCCGGGATCGGGCCGCATGCCGACCAGTTCGGTGCCGCGTTCGACGGCCACACCGCGCCGCGCCAGCGCCTCGATGAGGACCTCTTCGACGTCCATCTGACGCAGGAGCGTGAGGTGCGGGAAGGCCGTGTCCGGCAGGGTGAGGTCGCCGAGCGAGACCGGCACCTGGCGGCGGCCGAGGTGGAGCAAGGCTTGCGGGGCCCGGTCGCCACGGTCCAGGAGCGCGTCCGTTACGTCGAGCGGCCGAAGCACCTCGAGCGTGCGCGGCTGCACGATCATCGCGCGGGAGGGCCGGAACGCCTCCGGCCGCCGGTCCACGATCCGGACGCCTGCGCCGTGGTCGTGCAGCTGCAATGCGACCGTGAGCCCCGTCGGCCCGGCGCCGGCCACGAGGACGTCTGCCGTCAGACCGGTCGCCACCAGGAGTTCCGCTCGGCCGGGGCGCCCAGGCGGTCGGAGTGGGCGAGCACGTCGTCGCACCGCTGCCCGGGGAGCACCTGGTAGTCGATGGAACCGGGGACGCTGACCAGGGCGAGCACTCGCCATAACGACCGGGCGTAGCGCTTCGCCCGCTCCGGACCGTCCCAATCGTACACCCCGCGGTACCGGTCCTGATCGTCGTTGGTTAGCCAGAGCTTGGACACGAAACCGGGGAACCCCACGAACAGGGGAGTGTTCAGCAGGCTTTCCCAGCGGAACAGGGTGTGGCCGCGCCCGCGTATCCACCGCAACCGGAACACGACGACGAGGACGCAGGGATCCGCCGGCCGGCTGTCCACTGTGGTCTCGCGGTACACGACGCCGGAACTCCCGTCGGCGAAAGTGAGCCGCTCGCCGAGGTGCCGCCGTGACAAGTGGATCTCCCGTCTCGCGAGCATGCGCGCGGTCTCTGCGGCACAGGAAGCTACGGCGCGCCATGCCGTTCGATGGGGCAGGGGTTCGTGGGAAAGCATCGATTCTCCTTCACCAACTCCGCGCTTCGGTGGCGGCGGCCAGGCTCCCTCGGCAGGAGCACACCGGCTGGCGGGCCGCCCGGGTGTCGGGTGTGGTGTGGCAGCGTAGGCAGACGCCGGTCAGTTCGTCCACGATCACCGTGGCGGCACAGGCACGTTCCCGGCACCACCGGTGCCCGGTGACGACCACGAAGTGTTGCGCGACGCGACGCACTGGTGCAGCCGGCGGAGGTGCGTCCGACAGGTGACGCTCGAACGGATCGAGCCGTGGGTCCTCCGCCCGGTTCTCCGCCGGCAACGTGGCTGCGAGGTGCCGGTCTGCGAGGTCGGGATAGTGGTCGGGCGTGTGGCGGGTGTGCGCGGTGGTGATGGGGGTCGACATCGTCCCGGTCCTTCCTCTCGACGAGGTGCTACACCCAATCTCCCCACGCCGGCGTGTCCGCCGACACGGCCGGAATTCCCGAGATTCTGTGGCCTTTGCGCCTCCCTCGGACGGGACTTTCGGTCCAGCGGCGGGGACTTCTGTTCATCGCTTCCGCCTGCGTGCCCGTACGGGGGTGGCGACCGCGGGTCGGCTGAAGATCGCGCCCATCAGGGCGATTCCGGCGACGAAGCCGAAGTTGTACCAGTTGCCGTTGTTGTGCACCTCGTAGATGCCGACGCTGTCGTTGAACAACGAGACGATGAACGCGATGGGGCAGATGATCCCGTGCCACACGCCCAGCCAGAACCCGGCGGGGGCGGGCGGGTTGGACTGCACGGCGTCGTTCGGCCCGGCCGCGCACGCGGCGACGACCAGGGTGGCCGTCAGGATCAGGGCCAGGCCCAGGACCTGGCCCTTCACGGGTGGGCCGGTTCGGGCTCGACGACGGGCTTGCGCCCGAAGCGCCGGTGTTCGAGCGGGCCGATGAAGTTCACGGCAATTGCCATCGCCCAGGCGCCCTTCGGGCCGCGCACCGATTCCGCGGGCCGTCGTGAGAGGTCCCACCACGCGTCGGCGGCCAGTGCCACCCGCAGGGTGGCCGCGGCCACGATCGCTCCCTGTTCGGTGCGGCTCAGGTCGCGCCAGTGCCGGTGTTTCTGTGCCATGTCCACTCCGCCTCACGTGCACGTCCAGCGTGGGCGGCGAGAGGCCTGGGCAGAAATGGACCTACGGCTCCGATCGCAGGGACCTAAGTCAGCCTGCCGACGCCGACGACTGTTCACCCCGCACCTCCGGCTCACCACGGCGGATCACCCGGTGTCAGCTCACCGGCAGGGAGCCCGGGGCGATCGTGACCGCTACGGCGAGCCCGGCCGCCACGAGCAGGACCACCGAGGCGAACGCCCGTCGGACCAGGTGCGAGGGCAGGCGGCGGGTCAGGCGCCCGCCCGTCACCGCCGCGATCGCGGCCGCGAGACCGAAGACGGCGGCGACGCCCCAGTCGATGGGGGCTCCGGCGTGAGCCAGCAACCCGGCCGCCGAGTTGATGACAATGACGACCAGGGAGGTCGCGACCGCCGCGGCCGCGTCCAGGCCGAGTAGCAGGGTCAGCGCGGGGACGATGAGGAACCCGCCGCCGACCCCGAACAGCCCGGTCAGCAGGCCGACGACGGCGCCGGTGCCCACGGCCGACGGCAAGCAAGTGCGCCAGTTGACACGCCCGCTCGTGGTGCGGCACGCACCGCCGCTGCCCGCGCGGTCCCGCAGCATGCGCACCGCGACGACCGCCATCAGCACGGCGAACCCGAGCATCAGCAGCCGCGGGGACAGCGACCGCCCGAGCGCGGCGCCCCCGAATGCGGCGGGGACGCCGGCCACGCCGAACACCAGCGCCACCCGCCACCGCACCACGCCAGCCCGCAACCTGGGCGCCAACGCCGCCGCGGAGGACAGCCCGACCACGATCAGCGCGGTGGGGATGGCGGCGGCGAGGGGCTGCCCGGCGAGGTAGACCAGGGCGGGTACCGCGAGGATCGATCCGCCCGCACCGAGCGCGCCCAGCGCCACCCCGATGAGCAGCCCGGCCAAGGCGACGACGACCAGCACCGGTCAGGCCGCCATCGGCACGCCCGCGTGGGCGGCGCTTGCGAACAGGTCGTCGATGAGGACGACGGTCCGTCCGGCGCGGGCGAGCAGTGAGGCCGCCGCGGTGGCGCGGTAGCCGCTGCCGCAGTGCACCCACACCGGACCCTCCGGGAGTTCGCTGAGGCGCCGGGGGAGTTCGGGCAGGGGGATGTGCACGGCGTCGCGCACGTGGGCGTCCCGCCATTCATGGGGCAGGCGGACGTCCAGTACCACCGCGGGCTGCGGGTAGCCACCGGCGTGACCGTGCTGCAGGGCCGCGGCAAGGTCGGCGAACGACGCGGCGGGCAGGCTCGCCAGCCGCTCGGGCCTGCCGCCGGACCACTCCCCGGGACCGCCACTGGCTGCGGCGGCGGGCCGGTCGATGCCGATGCGGGCCAGTTCCCGCTGCGCCCGTGCGACCTCGTCCGGGGTGTCGCCGAGCAGCGTGATCGGCGCGCCCCAGTCGATGAGCCAGCCCAGCCAGGTCGCCATCGGCCCGTCGAGGCCGAAGCTGATCGTGCCGGCCAGGTGCGAGTGCACGAACGCCTTGCGAGAGCGCAGGTCCACCACCCACTCGCCGTCGTCGATCCGCCGGCGCAGCTCGTCCGGGCCCGCGGTGCGGGCCGGACTGAGGTCGATCGGGTCCGGGCCGGCGACGTTGTGCGGGCCCATGTGCGCGTAGTAGGCCGGGTAGACGTCCAAACCGGCCAGGGTCTGCTCGACGAACTCGCCCTCGGCCAAGGTGAGCGCCGGGTTGTGCCGTCGTTCGCGGCCGATCGTGGAGGCCTCGCTGTCGGCCTGGGTGGCCGAGCAGAAGCTGCCGAACCCGTGGGTGGGCCACACGGCCGCGCCGTCGGGCAGCAGGTCGGCGAGGCGGTGGGCGGACGAGTGCTGGTGGCGGGCCAGTTCGTGCGCGTGGTCCTGGCCCAGCAGGTCGGTGCGGCCGGTGGTGCCCAGCAGCAGCGAGCCGCCGGTGAACACGCCCTCCGGCCCGTCCGGTCCGTCGAGAATGTAGGACAGGTGGTGGAAGGTGTGGCCGGGGGTGGCGACCGGCCGGATCCGCATCCGCTCGGACACCTCGATCACGTCCCCCTCGCGCACCGGTGCGCGCTCGAACGGCACGTCGTCGGCCGCGGAGACCCCATAGCGCGCGCCGGTGAGCCGGGCCAGGTGCAGCCCGCCCGACACGTAGTCGTTGTGCACGTGGGTTTCCAGCACCCACGCGACGCGCACCCCGAGCCGGCCCGCCAGTGCGGCGATTCGGTCGATGTCGCGTTGCGGGTCCACCACCACCGCGAGTTCTCCGTCGTGGGCGAGGTAGCTGCGGTCGCCCAGCGACGACGTCTCGATCACCTGTACATCCAGCATGGCCTTCCTCCTTCGGTTCGTCCTGGTTTGTACCCCGGGGGGTATGCGACGACGACACCCCGGCGCCGCGGGAACGGCGCCGGGGGTCAGGCCAGGGCCAGGAAGAGCTTCTCCAGCTCGGCCTCGGTCATGGGGGGTTCTTCCCCGCGGTCGCGTGCGGCCTGGCAGTGCCGCATCCCGCTGGCGACGATCTTGAACCCGGCGCGGTCCAGGGCGCGGGACACCGCGGCCAGCTGGGTCAGCACCTCCTGGCAGTCCCCGCCGTTCTCCATCATGCTGATCACCGCGGCCAGCTGGCCCTGCGCGCGGCGCAGCCGCACCAGGGCGTCGCCGGTCAGTTCGGGTCCCATCTCCATCAGGCCACCTCCGCCTGCCGCGCGCTCATCGCCCGAACAGGCGCCGCAGCGCCCCGCCCCGCTCCTCGGGCTCGCACCGGCAGCGCTGCCCGGCCGGCACGTCCGCAAGCACTTCTTCCACGTGCTGGCCGCACCCAGCGTAGGTGGCCTTGCCGCACCGGCCACACGTCACACGACGACACATCGGTGAACCTCCTTGGTCCGCTGGCGTCCACGGTACCCCCGGGGGTATCAAGGTCGCCACCGGGCGGTCGTGACCCCACCGGGCAGCGATCGTCGAGTTCGAGATCTTGCAGATCAGGCGGTACGCGTCCGCTGTCGGGCCCTTGTGTTCCCCACGGCTGCGACCTTGGCCCATCCCCGGCCGTTGAGGGAGACGCGCACGCTGGAGAGCGCCTCGGAAAGGAGCCGGCGAAGATGTATTGGTCCGGAAGCGGGATGAGCGGCTGGGGCATCGCCCTCATGACCCTCGGCAATGTGGCCCTGTCGGCGTTGATGATCGTGGCGGTCGTGACGCTGTTCCGCGCCGTGCAGCGTCGGTCCGAACCGGAGGGCCGGAGCCGTCCGACGCCGGAGCAGCTGCTGGCCGTTTCGCCCGCGGCGAGATCGACGAGCCGACCTACCGGCGCGATTACGAGACGCTGCGACACGGTCAGCACTCCCCATTGGACCGCTGACCGGCCCGGCCTTCTGACAGGGGTAGCGCAGCGCGATGGGTGAGGTCGTCGCGGCTGCCGGCGGATCGCGCGGTGCCGTTCGCGTGGAATCGCCGGTCAAGACCTGCCTGCGCGGTGTCTGGCCCGCCCGTCGCCGGGTGTCCCTGCCGCGCGGAGCGGCGCTCGGGTGAGCCGCTCGACGCCGACGGGCTGCTCCGGGCAGCATCCGAGCCATCCTGCCACGTGCACTCCGCCACCTTCGGCGGTCAGCGCTGACCGCGCCGCCGCGATCTTTTCTGCATCGGGGGTGGAGCCCCAGCACTTTGTGAAGGGAGTGGGTAGTGGACGCAGTGAACAGGCTCACCGCGCAGGACCCCGCCATGCTGTGGGGCGACGACTTCGGCTGGCCGCAGGAAACGGCGTGTTGGCCGGAGGCCGCGTGCGGTGGCGGCGCGCTCGGCTGGGCAGGGTGGTGACGCCTACGGCGTGTCGTACCGGCGGTAGAACGCGACGCGGTTGCCGTCCGGGTCGAGGCGGTTCAGGATGGCGTCGCCGATGCTGGTCAGGTGCGTGATCTGCTCCGGGGTGAGCGCGTCGATCACGTAATGCCGGACGGTGGCGACGTGGCCAGGGGCGCTGTCCTGGACCTTCTGCCGCCCGGCGTCGGTGAGGCGGGCGTTCGTGGCGCGCTTGTCCTCTGGGCATGGAAAACGCTCGACCAGTCCACGGGTCTCGAGCCGCTGGACGACGTGGGACAGGCGGGCGAGGGTCGCTCCCGTCTGCTGCGCCAGGGCGGTCATCCGCAGAACGCGGCCCGGCGCTTCCGACAGCATCGCCAGGACGTAGTAGTCGAAATGGGTGAGCTGGGCGTCGCGTCGAAGCTGGGTGTCCAAAACGCCTGGCAGCAGTTCCAGGATCGCCACCAGGCGCACCCATGCGGCCAACTGGTCGCGGTCGAGGTATTCCGTGTTCACCCTCACAGGATGCCATCGGAATGGTTGTTGCTACAACCGAGTTGAGAGGAGATAGTTGTAGCAACAACCAATGAGCTAGCAGAAGGGATCCGGGATGACGCACGTCAGCATCATCGGCAGCGGCAACATGGGGAAGGCCATCGCGGGCCTGGTGGAGAAGTCGGGCAACACGGCGGAGGTGTTCGGCAGCACCGACTCCGGCAAGCCGGTGACCGGCGACATCGTGGTGCTCGCGGTGCCCTATCCGGCGGTCGCCGACGTCCTCGCGCAGCGCGCCGGCCAGTTCGAGGGCAAGATCGTCGTCGACATCACCAACCCGCTGAATTTCGAGACCTTCGACGAGCTGACTGTTCCGGCCGACAGCTCCGCGACCGCCGAGATCGCCGCGGCCCTGCCGGGCGCCCGCGTGGTCAAGGCGTTCAACACCACCTTCGCGGCCACCCTGGCCGACGGCACGGTCGGCGGCACGCCGGCCACCGTGCTCGTCGCCGGCGACGACGCCGGTGCCAAAACAGCGGTGGCCGAGCTGGCCACGGGTGCGGGCCTACGCGCGATCGATGCCGGCGCGCTCAAGCGGGCTCGCGAGCTGGAGGCCATCGGCTTCCTGCAGATCACGTTGGCGGCCGCCGACAAGGTGGCCTGGACCGGCGGCTTCGCCGTCATCTCCTGACCAGGGCGTATCACGGAGGCGTTTTCGATGAACAAGAGTGCTCTGCGCGACCTTGCCGTGCTCGTGGCCCGGGCCGCCGTCGGCCTGATCTTCGTCGCACACGGGTGGCAGAAGTTCACCGAGTGGGGCCTTGCCGGCACCTCTGCCGCGTTCGGGCAGATGGGCGTCCCGCTGCCGTCGGTCAGCGCCTGGTTCGCGGCCCTCGTTGAACTGGCAGGGGGCGCCGCGCTGGTCGCCGGGCTCGCGGTCCCTGTCGCCGGTCTGCTGCTCGCCCTCGACATGGTGGGTGCGTTCGTCTTGGTTCACGCGGGCAACGGCGTGTTTGTGAGCGGCAACGGCTTCGAGCTCGTACTGACGCTCGCCGCGGCGGCCCTCATCCTCGCCGCGGTCGGCGGGGGACGGTTCAGCCTGGATCATCTGATCGCGCCCCGGCTGATCCGCCGGGCTGGTACGGCGCCCGCGGTTCGCCAGTAGGCCGAGGGGCGTGGGGCCGGCGCAGATTCACACACAGGACGATGTCGAGCCGCCCGTCCGGCCGGATCCAGGTCCGCTTGTAGGCCAGCACGCTCGGGTTGGACCCGCC
>NZ_JBEXTX010000021.1:0-85599 GCF_040614175.1 Amycolatopsis sp. NPDC006131 | reverse complement strand
GGGCTGGTAGTGGATGCGTCGCAACACCCACTCCGCCCGGAGGCCCTCCCCACAATCAACCCAACACGCCGTCCACAACCTCACGAGTCACGACATCTAGGAGTTGCTCAATAGCGCTCGCTGGCGCTTCCGCGAAGGCGCCAGGAGACGACCAGGCATCCCACGGCGACCGAAACCGGTCCGGCAGTACTGCCGGCCGCTATCACGAGGCAGCCCGCCGCGGCGACGGCGAGGCCGCCCGGGCATCTCGCGAACCGTCCGAATCCGGTGGGTGACGTAGAAGGTGAGTTGTGTGGCAATGATGCTCGCAAGCGGCTGGGGCGCTGTTGTCGGTGCTGGTGGCACGAGAAGGCACGATCCCGTTGTGCGTCCGCCACGACCGCATCCACGGCGGTAGGGTCGTCGCGGAGCGCACGGACAACCACTGGGCACACCCTCGACCCCGCTCGAGACAACGGAGACCCGGGTGGAGCTCATCGGGGAGCAACAGTGATGGACCCGGGCGCAGTGGTCGGGCCAACCTGCGGGACCGTCCTGGATGGCTCTGGTGGATTCCGCCTCCGGCGCTCGAATGCCTCGCCGGCGGTTCACTACCAACGTGATGAGTGGAGCACATCCTGTCCCCGCGACTAGCACGAAGCGACGGCTCTACTACCTCGTGGCGGCCGCAGGCTGGCCGAACTTCGGCGACGAGCTGATCGCCACCGGGTGGCTACGTTATCTCACGGAGGCAGCTCCGGACGCCGACGTGTGGGTGGATACCCACTGCCCCGGGTCGGCGGCAGTGCTGTTGTCCGCCGAGCATCCTCGGGTGCACTTCACCGACACGTTGTGGCGGCTGTGCCGGGACGCCCCCTCGGACGAACCGTGGGAGGTCGCAGCTTGGGTGCGCGATGTCGTGCAGTCACCTTCTCGAGCGACGCGTTACTCTCACGGGCTCGAACTGCTGTCCCGCGCTGACCTGGTGCACCTGATCGGCGGCGGCTACATCAACACGATGTGGTCGCGGCAGGTCGGTCTGCTCGCGGGCGTCGTCGCCGCCGCGGGTAGGTCGGGGGCGCGGACGGCCATGACCGGTCAGGGCATCGCCCCGGTGTCCCCGCACTGCGAACCGCTCGTCCAGGCGTTCGCCGACCGATTCGACGTCGTCGACGTCCGGGACGCGGTGTCGGCGCGGATCCTGAACGTCGAACCCGGCGTCGACGACGCCTTCCTGACGCTCGGGCCACAGCTGTTCCGGATCGGGCCGGCGCCCGAGTTCATGGTCTGTCTGCAATCCGACCTCGTGGAGGCTGGCACGTCACGGCTCGCTGCCATAGCTCTCGCCACCTTGAAGCATTGGAAGGTGCCGCAGGAGCGGCTCGGTTTCGCCGAGGCCATCCCCGGTCAAGACGGCCAGGTCTATGAACTCCTCCGCCACGAGTTCCCTGCGGCACGCTTCTTCCCGTTCGACGAGGTCTGGGCCGCGGGGCTTCCCGCGTTCCCGTCCCAGGTATGGCTCACCAGTCGTTTTCACGTGCACTTGCTCGCCGCAGCAGCCGGAGCCCGCGGTGTGGCGATCTCGGTGCACCCGGACTACTACTCGGTCAAGCACCGGTCGCTGGCCGCGCTCGGCTCCGGCTGGACGGTGCACGACGATCTGGGTGGCGTACCGGACCTTCCTGAAACCGCCGGATTCGATCCGCGCGTCGTGGAACGGTACCGGGCCGCGAAGCGCGACCTGGCCAGGTCGCTTTACGGACGTGGTTCTCCCGCGGCTTCCCCGGGAGGACCAGCAGCCCCGGTTCAACCGTCTCCGAACTCGAACTCCGCCGCGAAGGCAGCTCGGTAAACCGTGCGCTCGTCGAAACGCCTGCCGATGATCTGCAGTCCTGTTGGCAGGTCATCGCCGACCAGGCCGGAGGGAATGGAGATCGCCGGGTGTCCTGTGAGGTTGACGGCCGCGTTCCACATGCCGTCTGGCGCGTCTTCGCGCTGGACGCGCTCGCGCCTCTTCACCGCGTCCAGCAGCGGGGGGCCGGTCGGTGTGGTCGGCGTGATCAGCAGGTCGACCTGTCCGAGAACGTCGTCGACCTGACGGCGGAGCTGCAGACGCAGGTTCTGTGCCTGGCCGAACGGGATGCCGTCGTAGCGTGACCGGATGTGCTCGAACGCCAGGGGGAGTGTGCGGCCGAGCCAGGGCGCGCAGCGCTCACCGCTCAGGTACTGCGGCGCCAAGCTCGCCAGGAGGTGGAGATCCACTCGCCCCAGGTGCCCGTGCCCCTGGCCATGGGAGCCCGCCATGGTGCTGACGCCGGCTGTCAGCACCCCCCACCAGATCCTCGGCGCGAGTCGCCAGAGGGGAAGCGACACCGGTACCACGTCCGCACCGAGCCTGATGAGCGTCCGCCGTGCGGAGTGGAACGCCTTGAGCACCTCTGGACTGCATCCCGCTGCGACGATGGATTCCTCGACGACACCGATCCGGAGCCCCCGCATGTTCAGATCCGCCGCGCCCAGGTAGTCGTCGGGGGCCGGCTCGGCGCGGACCCATTGCGGATCGCGCCAGTCGGCACCGGCGATAACTTCGAGGATCGCCGCGTTGTCCTTCACCGAAGTGGTGATGGGACCTAGGTGGTCGAGGGTGTGGTCCCAATACATCAGGCCGTACGTGGGAACGAGACCGTGCGTCGGCTTCATGCCGACCACTCCGCAGTAGGAGGCTGGGTTGCGGATGCTGCCGCCCTGATCGGCACCGAGCGCGGCGTCGACGATCCCGGCGGCCACCGCGGCAGCCGAGCCGGATGAGGACCCGCCAGCCCAGAACCGCGGATCACGCGGATTGCGGGTCCACCCGAATCCCTCGTCCCCGAGGTTGATGTTCGTCTTCGCCACGATGCTCGCGCCGGCGTGAAGCAGGCGCTCGACCGCGACAGCGTCTTCCGCGGGCACGAAGGGTGTACTCGAGGGCTTCCCCTCGGTCATGGGGACGCCGGCCACGGCGATGTTGTCCTTGACACCGATCCGCATCGTGGACAACGGGCCGCTGTCGGCACCCGGCACGCGGCAAAAGCGGATGACGGCGTGGAACGGGTCCTCGTGCGAGGTCGGCGCCCGTCCCGCGTCTCGCTGGGAGCGGCCGAGGGCGTGCGGCGGCTCCGGACTGTGGTCGAGGCGTTCGAAACCCGCGAGCTCGAAGAACTCCACGACCTCGGCGTGCAGCTGGTCGAGTTCCGGGCCCTGAACTCGCCAGCCGCGACCGTGCGCGTACTCCGCAAGCTGTTCCCGGGTAGGGGGCTCGAGGTGACTCACCGGTTCATGGCCTCCTCCACGTCGCGACCGCTCTTTGTTCAGTTTACTAGGCGAAACGATCGTTTCGCAACGTGTTCCGGTTAAACAAAGCACCTCTACCGCTGAGCCCGTTGCCTCGCAGTATCGGAAGCCACAGCTTCGCGGAAGGAGCGACATGTGTGGCATCGCGGGATGGGTCTCGTACGAACGTGATCTGACCGAGGAGCGGGACGCCGTCGCGGCAATGACGTCGACCATGAGCTGCCGGGGGCCGGATGCCTCGGGAACGTGGATCAGGCGCGAGGTCGCTTTCGGGCACCGGCGGTTAGCAGTGATCGATCTTCCTGGCGGGGCGCAGCCCATGACCGTCGAGACCGGAGCGGGCACGGTGAGCCTGGTTTACAGCGGGGAGGTGTACAACTTCCGCGAACTCCGGTCGCTCCTCGCGAGCCTGGGGCACCGGTTCAGCACGAGCAGTGATACCGAGGTCGTGCTGCACGCTTACCTCGAATGGGGTGAGGCGGTTGCCGAGCGCCTCAACGGCATGTTCGCGTTCGCAATCTGGGATGAGCGCAACTCGGTGCTCTTTTTGGTCCGCGACCGGATGGGCGTAAAGCCCCTCTACTATTCACCGACTCGGTGTGGTGTGCTTTTCGGTTCCGAACCGAAGGCGATCCTGGCCAACCCTCTCGTTCCTCCGGTGGTCGATGGCGACGGCATCCGGGCCTTGTTCTCGTCGTTCGTCAAGATGCCGGGGTCCTCGTTCTGGCAGAACGTGTTCGAAGTCGAGCCGGGTACCGTACTGCGGGCCGACCGGACGGGGCTCAGGACCCGGCGTTTTTGGCGCCTGGAGTCGAGACCGCACGTCGATGACGAACCGACGACTCTGAAGGTCGTCCGAGAACTGCTCGACGACATAGTGGAGCGGCAGCGGTTCGCCGATGTCCCGCACTGCGTGCTGCTGTCCGGAGGTCTCGATTCGACGGCGATCACCAGTATCGCCGCCGGCCAATCCAGGGGTGAAGGGCGGGAACTGAGGACGTACTCGGTGGACTTCGTCGGTCATTCCGAAAACTTCCGGCAGGCGTTGATGCAGGTCGATCGTGACGCGCCCTACGTCCGCGACGTTGTGGACCTCGTCCGTTCCGACCACGAGGACATCGTCATCGATGCCCGGGAGCTGGCTGATCCGGCGATCCGCCGTGCCGTGCTCGCCGCACGGGACACGCCCGGGCTGGGAGAGATGGACGCCTCCCTTTACCTGCTGTGCCGCGCGATTCGACGGCAGTCGACGGTCGCGTTGTCCGGCGAATCAGCGGACGAGATCTTCGGTGGATATCCGTTCTTCCATCAGGAAGATCTGTCGGAGACCTTCTTGGATCCGAGACGGTTCGCGAATTTCAGTGTGGCCAGTTGCCGGGCACCGTGGCTCCGCCCTGAACTGTTGCAGTCTTTGGCTGTGTTGGACCACCTGGCGGACGCATATTCGTCCGTGGCGAGTACGGTTCAGCACCTTCCTAACGACAGCCGGGAAGACGCGCGCGCGCGTGTGATCACCACCGTTCTCATCAATGGTTTCCTGCGAACGTTGCTGGAACGGAAAGACCGCATATCGATGGCTGTCGGCTTGGAAGTGCGGGTGCCCTACTGCGACCACCGGCTCGTCGAGTACGCCTACAACATCCCCTGGCGCATGAAGACCCACGACGGCAGGGAAAAAAGCGTCCTCCGGAATGCTGTTCGCGATCTGCTCCCACAGTCGGTTGCCGACCGGCAGAAGAGCGGGTTCCCGGCGAGCAACGACCCGGTGTACCTCGCCGCTCTCCAGTGTCAGGCCAAGGATGTGCTGTCAAAGGACGATCATCCGGTCTTTGAGCTCATGGATGAGCGCTGGCTCGCGGACCTCGTTCAGCTCGATCCGACGCAAGCGCCTTACCGTGCGATTCCTGACCTGAACAACGCGCTCGATTTCTACCACTGGTTCGAGATCTACAAGCCGACGGTGATTCTCGATTGAGACTCAACCAGGCGCCGGCGTGCCGGTGGTCAGGTGGGTCAGGGCATGCAGCGTGCAACAGGCGATCCACGGTGCATTCGCACAGGTGGTCCGTGGCGCCGCCCACGCGGACGGCGGGACGTGGGGATTTCGCTGTCGCTGAGTCCAGGCGCAGCGCACGCAGGCGGGGGCGGCGGGGGAGCGGCAGTCGAACGGTGGTCGGTGGGTGCCTGGATCTCGTGCAGAATCAGGTCCACATCGCCGTCGGCGCCCCCCGCGGCCGGGTGCGGGAGCAGGTCCTGCACGCCGCGTTCGTCGCCTTCCTGCTGCTCACGATCGCGGACTGCGTGCTGCGCCGTGGCTTTCTCGACCGCGGCGCCGGTTCCGATCGGCTGGGCCTGCTCGCCCGCACGGCACGCCATCGCCTACGTGGCGCTGCTGGTGGCCGTGACGATCGCGGTGATCGTCACGGCCTGATCGCTCAGCCGCGCGCCGACCACCAGGCGCGGCCCTGTTCGGGCAGCGTGGAGATCGGGTCGTAGAACGGGTAGCGGCGGCGCAGCGCCTCGGGGTCGTCGTGTTCGATTCCGGTGCGGTAGTTCTTCGTCCAGTAGGAGATGCCGCGCTCCCGGTCGTACTCGGCGACCTGGTGCACCCACCGCTTCCCGACGTAGGGCACGTCGCAGACGATGCGGGGCGTCGCGTAGCCCGGGAGGTAGCCCATGATCGCGTGCTGCAGCTCCTGCGCTTCCCACACCGCCAGCCGCCAGTGCTCGGCGTTGGGGATCATGTCGCACAGGTAGAAGTAGTACGGCAGGATGTTCGCCTCGCCCTGCAGCGCGAAGCACAGGTCCAGCAGCGCCGCCGGGGTCGCGTTCACCCCGCGCATCAGCACCCCCTGGTTGCGCACGTCCCGCACCCCGACCTCCAGCGCGGTCCGCGCCGCCTCGGCCACCAGCGGCGTCACCGACTGGACGTGGTTGACGTGCGTGTGGATCGCCAGGTTCACCCCGCGCCGCCGCGCCGTGCCCGCCACCCGCTCCAGCCCCTCGACGATCTTGGGCTGCAGCCAGTGCTGCGGCAGCCCGGCCAGCGCCTTGGTCGCCAGCCGGATGTCGCGCACCGTCTCGATGTCCAGCAACCGCATCAGGAACGACTCCAGCTGGTGCCACGGCACGTTCGCCACGTCCCCGCCGGAGACCACCACGTCCCGCACGCCCGGCGTGCGGCGCAGGTAGCCGATCATCGCGTCCTGGCGGTCCACCGGTTTGAGGTCCAGCTTGTGCTTGACCACCTGCTCGGTCGAGTTGCCCACCAGGTCCATCCGGGTGCAGTGGCCGCAGTACTGGGGGCAGGTGGACAGCAGTTCGGCCAGCACCTTGGTGGGGTAGCGGTGGGTCAGGCCCTCCACCACCCACATCTCCGCCTCGTGCAGCGAGTCGCGCGCCGAGTGCGGGTGGCTGGGCCACTCCGGGTCGCGGTCGCTGCGCACCGGCAGCATGTAGCGGCGGATGGGGTCGGCGTAGAACGCCTCGGTCGAGTCCACCGACATCGTGTTCAGCATCTGCGGCGGCACCAGCATCGACATCGTCGCCAGCTCACGCTGGTCGGCGGCCAGATCCTCGTAGAACCGCTCCTCGACCAGATCCCCGAGCGCCGCGCGCAGCTGCTTGACGTTGCGCACGCAGTGCACGCGCTGCCACTGCGCGTCCCGCCACTGCGCCTCGGTCACCTCCCGCCACCCGGGGAACCGGCGCCAGTCCGGTTCGGCCAGCTCGGTGCGGCGGTAGGCGTAGGGCTGCTCGGCGACATCGGTGTCGGCGGGGGAGACTTCCTGGATCGCAGTCATCTCTGCTCCTCGTCGGCGCTGCGGCGTCAAAACTTCCGGTGAAAGTGACAATACGACGTAAAAGCTTTCGTCGCGACCCATCGTGCACACTCGACACCGTGACCGACGACAGCACCACGCTCCTGCTGGGCGGGCGGATCCATTCGCCCAGCAACCCCGACGCCACCGCGATGGCGGTCAAGGACGGCACCATCGTCTGGATCGGCCAGGACGGCCCCGGCCGCGCACTGCACCCGGACGCCCGCGTCGAAGACCTCGACGGCGCGTTCGTCGCCCCCGGCTTCGTCGACGCCCACGTGCACGCCACCGCCACCGGCCTCCACCTCGCCGGAGCCGACCTCGGCGGGATCACCGACGCCGCCGGCCTGCTCGCCGCGATCCGCGCCGCCGCCCGCCCCGGCGAGGTCCTCGTCGCCCACGGCTGGGACGAGACCACCTGGACCGCCGACCGGCTGCCCAGCCGCGCCGAGATCGACGAGGCCGCCGCCGGGGTCCCCGTCTACCTCAGCCGCGTCGACGTCCACTCCGCCCTGGTGTCCACCGCGCTGGTCGAACTCGCCCCCGCCGCCCGCGACGCCGCCGGCTGGTCCCCGGACGGGCCGCTGACCCGCGACGCGCACCACCACGTCCGCGCCGCCGTGCGCGCCGCGCTCACCCGCGAGCAGCGCCGCCGCGCCCAGGAGGCCTTCCTCCGCCTGGCCGCCGCGCGCGGCATCGTCAGCGTCCACGAGTGCGCCGGGCCCGACATCTCCGGCGAGGACGACCTCGCCGACCTCCTCGCACTCGCCGCCGAACCCGGCCACCCGGAGGTCGTCGCCTACTGGGGCGAACTCGACGCCGTCGACACCGCCCGCCGCCTCGGCGCGCGTGGCCTGGCCGGCGACCTGTTCGCCGACGGCGCGCTGGGCTCCCGCACCGCCGCCCTGCACGAGCCCTACCTCGACGCACCCGGCTCCACCGGCGCCCGCTACCTCGACGCCGACACCATCGCCGCGCACCTGGTCGCCTGCACCGAAGCCGGACTGCAGGCCGGGTTCCACGTCATCGGCGACGCCGCCGTGGCCGAAGTCGTGCGCGGCTTCCAGCTCGCCGAGAAGACCGTCGGGCAGCGCGCCCTGGCCGGTGGCCGCCACCGCCTGGAGCACCTCGAAATGATCGACGCCGAGCAGGCCAAAGCACTGGCCGGCTGGGGCGTCACCGGCTCCATGCAGCCCCAGTTCGACGCACTGTGGGGCGGGCCCGCGGGCATGTACGCCCAGCGGCTGGGCGCCGAGCGCGCCGCGGCCATGAACCCGTTCGCGATGCTCGCCGCCGAAGGGGTCCTGCTCGCGTTCGGCTCCGACTGCCCGGTCACCCCGCTGCAGCCCTGGGACAGCGTCCGCGCGGCCGTCCACCACCGCACGCCCGGCTCCGGCCTGTCCGCCCGCGCCGCCTTCACCGCCCACACCCGGGGCGGCCACCGCGCCGCGGGCGTCAACGACGGCCTCACCGGCAGCCTGGTGCCCGGCGCGCCCGCGCACTACGCCATCTGGGACGCCGCCGACCTCGTCGTCGCCGCGCCGGACTCCCGGGTCCAGCGCTGGTCCACCGACCCGCGCTCGCGCGTCCCCGCACTGCCGCCGCTCGACCCGGACGCGCCGCTGCCGACCTGCCTGCGCACGGTCCGGGGCGGTGAGGTGCTCTACGACGCGTTCACCTCGGCGGCCTAGAGTTCATCGCGTGGCAGCACCAGTGGCCGAGTCCGCCGAGCCGTCGGCACCCACCCGGAAGAAGCGGCAGTGGCGGCCCTGGCTGCTGCGCCTCGCGCTCGCCGCGGCGTCCGGGGTCGTGTTCTACCTCGCCTTCGCGCCCCGCGACCTGTGGTGGCTCGCGCCGCTCGGTTTCGCCGGTCTCGGCTTGGCGCTGCGCGGGCGGCGGTTCTGGGGCGGCCTCGGCTACGGCTTCGCGTTCGGGCTCGGCCTGTACCTGCCGCTGCTGTTCTGGCTGCAGGACTTCCTCGGCCGCGGCTTCGGGCCCGCCCCGTGGGTCGCGTTGTCCGCCGCCCTGGCCGCCTACCTCGGGCTCGCCGCCGCCCTCTGCACCCTCGTCGCCCGCCTGCCCGGCGCGCCGGTGTGGATGGCGGCGGTGATCATCGCCAGCGAGACCCCGCGCAGCTGGTGGCCCTTCGGCGGGTTCCCGTGGGGCCGGGTCGCGTTCAGCCAGCCCGAAGGCGCGTTCACCCCGCTCGCCTCGATCGGCGGCGCGCCGCTGACCGGGTTCGCCGTCGTGCTCACCGGGTTCGCGCTGGCCGCGCTGCTCGCGCACGCCGCCCGCCGCGACTGGCGCGCGCTCCGCCTGCCCGTGATCGCCACGGTCGTCCCGGTGATCGCCGGGCTCGCGCTGTGGCCCACGATCGGCACCGCCGCCCAGGCCGGCAGCCGCACGGTGGCCACGGTGCAGGGCAACGCGCCCGACGTCGGCCTCGACCTGATCAACGAATCGGCCACCCTGCGCGCCAACCACCTCGCCCAGAGCGAGGTCCTGGCCGCCCGGATCCGCTCCGGCGCCGTGCCCACGCCGGACCTCATCGTGTGGCCGGAGACCGCCACCGACCTCACCACCACCGACCCCGTGCTCGACCAGGTGGTGCGCGACCTCGGCATCCCCACCCTGATCGGCGCCCGTTACCGCGAGCCCGGGCAGCGGACCCAGAACACCGAGTTCGTGTGGGACCCGGCCACCGGCCGCGGCGAGAGCTACAGCAAGCAGGAGCTGGTGCCCTTCGCCGAGTTCGTCCCCGCCCGCTCCATCGCCCGCTGGTTCACGCCCTTCGTCGACGACACCGGCGACATGCAGGCCGGATCCACCCCCGCGGTGCTCGACATCGCCGGCACCCGCGTCGCCGTGCCCATCTGCTACGAGATCGCCTACGACTACGTCTCCCGCGACGCGGTCGACGACGGCGCCCAGCTGATCGTGCTGCCCACCAACAACGCCTGGTACGGGCACAGCGAAATGACCTACCAGCAGCTGGCGATGGCGCGGCTGCGGGCCGTCGAACACGGCCGCGCGGTCGTCGTGTCGGCCACCAGCGGGGTCAGCGCACTGGTCGAACCGGACGGCGCCGTGACCCAGTCGACCAGCCAGTTCACCGCCGCGTCCCTGGTCGGGGACGTGCCGCTGCGCACACAGGCTACGCTGTCGGATCGACTCGGGGCGTCCACGGAGTACGGGCTGGTCGGGGCGGCGCTCGCCGCCATCCTGGCCGGGCTCGTGCTGCGCGTCCGCACCCGGGCGGCGAGCACGACGGCGACCAGGGCGGAGTGAGGTTCTCCGCGGGGGAGGAACAAGGGGATGGCGCACGCGCCACGGGCGGCCCGACCGATCGATCCGGTGCTGGTGGTGATCCCGACCTACAACGAGCGGGACAACCTGCCACTCATCCTGGACCGGCTGCACCGGGCGCTGCCCGAGGTGCACGCCCTGGTGGTCGACGACGGCAGCCCCGATGGCACCGGGGAGCTCGCGGACAAGATCGCCGCCGGCGACGACCGCGTCCACGTGCTGCACCGCACCGAGAAGGCCGGACTCGGCGCCGCCTACGTGGCCGGGTTCCGGTGGGGCCTGGAACGCGACTACCGCACCATCGTCGAGATGGACGCCGACGGCTCGCACGCGCCCGAGGACCTGCCCCGGATGCTCGAGGCCCTCGCCGACACCGACCTGGTGCTCGGCTCCCGCTACGCGCCCGGCGGCAGCCTGGTGAACTGGCCCAAGCACCGCGAACTGCTCTCCCGCGCGGCCAACCTGTACTCGCGGCTCGCGCTCGGCGTGCGGATCAAGGACGTGACCGCCGGGTTCCGCGCCTACCGGCGTGAGGTGCTGGAGAAGCTCCCGCTGGACGAGATCGCCTCGCGCGGCTACTGCTTCCAGATCGACCTCGCCTGGCGCACCGTCCGCACCGGCTTCGACGTGGTCGAGGTGCCGATCACCTTCACCGAGCGGGAGATCGGCCAGTCGAAGATGAGCAGCGCCATCATCCGCGAGGCCCTGCTGCGCGTGGGCCTGTGGGGCGCCCGCTACCGGGCCGAGCAGGTGCGGTCGCTGCTGCGCCGCCGCTGATTCCGCGGCCCCGATTCGTGCCGGAACCGCGCACTACTGTCCGTGTGCCGTCGCCCGGATGGCCCCGGGCCGACGGGCGGCGGCAGGGGCATTTTCTACTGTCGGTCGTCGAATTCGGCACGCAGTCTGCGCCATTGCGGTGACATCCGGGCTGGTCCGATAACCGATCACTGCCGAGGGTAACTGAGGTCGAGCCGCGCAGGGCCTGCGCGGCGGCACCGAAGGACCCGACTGAGCAGAACGCCGTCCTCGTCGGCGTCGGGTTCCCCCTCATCCGCCGGCCCTCCGCCGGCCTCCAGTGAAGGAACCACCATGACCGAAATCGGCACGCGTTATTTCGCGGACTGGGCGGGCCACACCCTCTACCACACCAGCGGGGAGAAGATCGGCCGCGTCGAGGAGCTGTGGACCGACGACGAGCAGGGCCACCCCACCTGGCTGACGGTGCGCACCGGCATGTTCGGCACCCACGACTCCCTGGTGCCCGTCCAGGGGGTGCGCCCACGCGACGACGGCGACCTGGAGACGGCCTACCCCAAGGACCTGATCAAGGACGCGCCGCGGGTCGAGCCCGACCCGACCGCCCAGGGCCGCCACATCGACGAGAGCGAGGAGCAGCGGCTCTACCGCCACTACCAGGTGCCCGGGCAAGCCGGCGGCCACGAGGAGACCACCGGCCGGGACATCTCCGGCCCGACCACCGACGACGCCATGACGCGCTCGGAGGAGCGGCTGCGGGTCGGCACCGAGCAGCGTGAACGCGGCCGCGCCCGGCTGCGGAAGTACGTGGTCACCGAGACCGAGCAGGTCCAGGTCCCGGTCACCCGGGAGGAAGTGCGCGTCGAGCGGGAGCCGATCACCGACGCCAACCGCGGCCAGGCCATGGACGGGCCCGCCATCTCGGAGGAGGAACACGAGGTCGTGCTCCGCGAAGAGCGGCCGGTGGTGGACACCGAAGCGGTGCCGGTCGAACGGGTGCGGCTGGCCAAGGACCAGGTTCAGGACACCGAGACCGTGGCCGGCGAGGTCCGCAAGGAGCACATCGAGGCCGACACCGAGCGGGGCCGCGGCGCCTGAGCGGCGACCTGAAGACAGGCGAAGGCCCCCGTGGCGGGAGGACACGGGGGCCTTCGGTGTGGTGGGAGAGGCAGAAGCGCTACGCCGACTTGGACGTACGCCGTCCCTTCAGCTCAGCGAGACGCTCGTTCAGCAGTTCCTCGAGCTCGGGAATGCTCCGCCGCTCGAGCAGCATGTCCCAGTGCGTGCGCGGCGGCTTGACCTTCTTCTGCTCGGGCTGCGCGCCATCGACGATCTCGGACTCGCTGCCGTGCAGGCGGCACTCCCACACCGAGGGGATCTCGGCGTCGTCGGAGAAGGGCACCTCGAACTCGTGGTTCTTCGGACACGCGTAACGCACCGTACGGCGCGGGGCCAGATCGTGATTGCGGTCGGTCTCGTAGCTGACCGCTCCCAGCCGGCTTCCACGGAGAACACGGTCGGCCATGATGACGTCCTTTCAGTCGGCTCCGGGTCTAGAGCCAGGGTGATGCTCACCCTATGCAACGGCTACTGGCAACTGGGAATTCCCACAGCACCATGTCGTTACTCACGATGAGCTGAATCACCCCTCGGCAACAGCTTCCTCTGTTGAGAGTCGATTCGGTGCACGACGTGACGCGGATGTGTGGGTCTTCTTGGCATATTCCCCCGTGCGGGGGAGCGGCTGATCCGTTCAGGTCAGCCGCAGCTGACCGTGTTGCGGCGAAGCAGGCCCCAGGTCCCCGAGGCGGAAGTGGCGGCGGCATAGTACTTGATAACGCAAGGTAGCCACTTCCGTCTCCCAGTGTGGTGAACTTGCGTTTTCAACTACCCCCGGTGCGGTGTCGGCGACCACCACGGTGTCCCCCTCCCGGAGGACCTCCCCGTCAGCCACCCGTGCGTTGAACCGCCCCGGCGCGCCGCACCAGCACAGCACCTCCACCTGCACCGGCTGCAGGTCGTCGGCCAGTTCGAACAGCCGCTGGGCGCCGGGGAACAGGCGGCTGCGGAAGTCGGTGGCGATCCCGAAGCAGTACACGTCCAGGGACACCTCGTCGGCCAGTTCGGCCAGCTGCTCGACCTGCGCCGCGGACAGGAACTGCGCCTCGTCCACGATCAGGTAGTCCAGGGGACGCCCGGCGACCCACTCGCGGCGGACCAGCTGCCGCAGGTCGGTGTCGGCGCCCACCTCGGTCGCCTCGCGGGTGATCCCGATCCGGCTGCTGATCCGCGGCTCGCCCGACCGGTCGTGCCGCACCAGCAGCATCCCGCGCCTGCCCTGCCGGGCGTGGTTGTGGTTGATCTGCAGCGCGAGCGTGGACTTGCCGCAGTCCATCGGGCCGTAGCAGAACCGCAGCCTGCCCCGCGCCGGCGTGCCGGACCCGTTGCGCGAGGGCAGCGGGGACAGGGCGTCGGTCGGGTCCGGATCGGTGTCGCCAAGGGTGGTCACGACCGACGACCCTATCCAGCCCCGCCGTGGGCTCCCTTGATCGGGTGAAAACAGCGGAGTGCCCGGGTCCGGCTGCCGATGACAGGGGAGCAGGGATCAAGGGGAGGGTTTTTGTCCGGTTTCCGGGGTGTTCGCAGGCCGGCGCGCGTGTCGGTGGTGCTCTGCCAACCGTCGGCGGTGGTGCTGCTGGGGCTGGTGTGACAGTTGAGGTTCCTGGTGCGCGAACTTACGGTGACCGCATGAGAAAGCCCCGGTGGAGACCCTCGGCCCGCGCGAGCGTCCGCCTCGTCCTCGCCGCGCTGCTGGCCCTGGGGGTCCAGCTGGTCGCCGTCCCGTCCGCGTCGGCCGACCCCAGCGCGGCGACCTGGCTGAAGCTGCGCATGTGCGAGTCCAGCAACCGCTACACCGTCAACACCGGCAACGGCTACTACGGCGCCTACCAGTTCGACCTGCCCACCTGGCGCAGCGTCGGCGGCAAGGGCCGCCCGGACCTCGCCACCCCCGTCGAGCAGGACTACCGCGCGCTCTACCTCTACCGCATGCGCGGCTGGCAGCCCTGGGAGTGCGCCGGCATGCTCGGGCTGCGCAACGACAAGGACGCCCGCAGCAAGCGCGTCCCCACCTACGCCGAGAGCGCCTACATCGGCGGCGGCCCCGTCCCGGCCCCGGTCGCCGGCGCCAAGCCCGCCTGGCCCGGCGTCGTCTACGCCTACGGCGACTGCGCCGAGGCCCTCAAGACCTTCCAGCTGCGGATGAACGCCTTCGGCTACGGCTTCACCGGCACCGGCTGCTACTACGACAAGACCCGCGACGCGGTGCTGGACCTGCAGCGCGCCAACGGCATCACCGACTCCGGCCGCCTCGGGCCGAAGACGTGGACCGCGGCGTGGGAGGGCAAACCGCCCCGCTAGGCGACGGGCGGCCAGGCGCCGCGCTCGGTGAGGACCTCGCGCAGCACGTCCGGGCGGTCCGTGACGATGCCGTGCACCCCGAGGCCGAGCAGCCGCTCCATGTGCGCCCGCTCGTTGATCGTCCACGCGTGCACCTCGAGGCCGGCCCGCTCGGCGCTGCGCACGAACCCGCGGTCGATCACCGTCATCGCGCCCTGCCGGGACGGCACCTGCGCCATCTCGCCCCGGCACAGGAAGCCCAGCCGCGCCCACGGCAGCCACCCGCTGGCCCACAGCACCGCCGCCGACCGCGGGCCCATGGACGTGATCAGCTTCGGCCCGGCCAGCTTGCGGATCGCGGCCAGCCGGTTGTCGGAGAACGCCGCCGCCGCGACCCGGTCGATCGCGCCCATCCGCTCGACCGTCTTCACGAACGGCACGATCGCGCGGTCGCTCTTGATGTCGATGTTGAACCGCGTCTGCGGCAGCTCCTCCAGCACGTCCTCCAGCCGCGACAGAGGCACCCGGCCGCCGACCTTGGCGCGGGAGACCGCGGACCAGGTCTGCTTCGCGATCGGGCCGTGGGCGTCGGTGGTCCGGTCCAGCAGCGCGTCGTGGTGCACCACGACCACGCCGTCGGCCGTGGCGTGCACGTCGGTCTCGACGTAGGCGTAGCCCTCGGCGACCGCGCGCTGGAAGGCGGGCAGCGAGTTCTCCAGCCCGTCGAGCTCGTCCAGGTGCCACCCGCGGTGGGCGAACGCGCGGGGGAGGGTGCCGCTCAGGTACGGGTGGTTGATCTGCACCCGACCAGTGTGGGGCATCGGCGTGGCCGAGGCATGAGGTCCGCGTGGCCGGTTAGGGTCTGCTGCGTGAGCGGACAGGTGGACCAGATCGAAGCGTCACGTGACGTTTCCGCGCGCCGGCGGCGGCCCGGCGCCGTCCTGCACTGCGGCTGGTGCGGCCGGCCGATCGAGCAGGGGAGCACCGGCCGCCGCCGCCGGTACTGCGGCCAGTCCTGCCGCCAGCGCGCCTACGAACGCCGGGTCGCCGTCCAGCGCAGCGGCCTGCCCGAGGACGCCGTGGTGCTGTCCGACACCGAGCTGACCGCGCTGCAGGACCGCCTCTTCCAGCTGCGCTGCGCCGCCGAAGACGTCGTCACGGCCGCCGACGACGGCGCCGACCCCGCTGAGTTGCGCCGCATGGCCCTCGAACTCGCCGAAACGGCCCGCGACCTCGAACGGCTGCGCTGACCGACCGGCAGGCGCCACGGCGTCCCGGGTTCGGCGAACCGGGCTCCGCGGCGCCGCCCGTTGTGGCACGATTTCGCAGTGACCAGGAGTTCCACCGAGGCTCAGCGCCTGCGCGACCTCGCGATGCTGCGCCGCGTCAAGGACCGGATCGACCGCGAGTACGCGCAGCCGCTCGACGTCGAGGCGCTCGCCCGCGGGGTGAACGTCTCCGCCGGGCACCTCAGCCGCGAGTTCAAGCGCGCCTACGGCGAATCGCCCTACTCCTACCTCATGACCCGCCGCATCGAACGCGCGATGGCGCTGCTGCGCCGCGGCGACATGAGCGTCACCGAGGTCTGCTTCGCCGTCGGCAGCTCGTCCCTGGGCACGTTCAGCACCCGCTTCACCGAGCTGGTCGGCATGCCGCCCAGCGCCTACCGCGCCGAGGCCGCGGAGGCGACCGTGGGCATGCCGCCGTGCGTCGCGAAACAGGTCACCAGACCGATCAGGAATCGAGAAGCGCCGCCCGCGGCCCGCAAATAGCCTGACGGCCATGGACATCAGCATTCACGCCACCTACCTCCCGCACAACGACCGGGACGCCGCCATCGCCTTCTACCGCGACGTCCTCGGCTTCGAGGTCCGCAACGACGTCGGCTACAACGGCATGCACTGGATCACCGTCGGCCCGCCCGGGCAGGACGTCTCCATCGTGCTGTACCCGCCGGAGGCGACCCCCGGCATCACCGACAGTGAGCGCGCCGCCATCACCGAGATGATGGCCAAGGGCACCTTCGCCAGCATCAACCTGGCCACCAAGGACCTCGACGGCGTCTTCGAGCGCCTGCAGGCCCGCGACGCCGAGGTCGTCCAGGAACCGGTCGACCAGCCCTACGGCGTGCGCGACTGCGCCTTCCGCGACCCGGCGGGCAACATGGTCCGCCTCCAGCAGCTCGCCTGACACCCCTCCGTGGTGGCGGCCACCCGGCCGCCACCACCCACCGCACACCACGGGAGACCCGATGACCAAGGCCACCAGGAAGAACACGCAGGGGCCTGCCACCCACGCCGCCGACAGCCACGACCGCATCCGGGTCCACGGCGCGCGGGAGAACAACCTCAAGGACGTCAGCGTCGAGCTGCCCAAGCGCAGGCTGACCGTGTTCACCGGCGTGTCCGGCTCGGGCAAGAGCTCACTGGTGTTCGGCACGATCGCCGCGGAGTCGCAGCGGCTCATCAACGAGACCTACAGCGCCTTCGTGCAGGGCTTCATGCCGACGCTGTCCAGACCCGAGGTCGACGTCCTCGACGGCCTCACCACCGCGATCATCGTCGACCAGGAGCGGATGGGCGCCAACCCGCGCTCCACCGTGGGCACCGCCACCGACGCCAACGCGATGCTGCGCATCCTGTTCAGCCGCCTCGGCAAGCCGCACATCGGCTCACCCCAGGCGTTCTCCTTCAACGTCGCCTCCATCAGCGGCGCGGGCGCGGTCACCGTGGAACGCGGCGGGCGCACGGTCAAGGAACGCCGCAGCTTCAACATCACCGGCGGCATGTGCCTGCGCTGCGAAGGCATGGGCCGGGTCTCCGAGATCGACCTGACCCAGCTCTACGACGAGAACAAGTCGCTCAACGAGGGCGCGGTCACCATCCCTGGCTACAGCATGGACGGCTGGTACGGCCGCATCTTCCGCGGCTGCGGGTTCTTCGACCCGGACAAGCCGATCAAGAAGTTCACCAAGAAGCAGCTCGACGACCTGCTCTACAAGGAACCGACCAAGATCAAGGTCGACGGCATCAACCTGACCTACTCGGGCCTGGTCCCGACCATCCAGAAGTCGATGCTCTCCAAGGACAAGGAGGCGATGCAGCCGCACATCCGCGCCTTCGTGGAACGCGCGGTCACCTTCGCCACCTGCCCCGACTGCGAGGGCACCCGCCTGTCCGCCGAGGCCCGGTCGTCGAAGATCGCGGGCAAGAGCATCGCCGACGTGTGCGCCATGCAGATCAGCGACCTCGCCGAGTGGGTCAAGGGCCTCGACGAGCCGTCGGTGGCGCCGCTGCTGGAATCCCTGCGCCACACGCTGGACTCGTTCGTCGAGATCGGACTCGGCTACCTCAGCCTCGACCGCCCCGCGGGCACGCTCTCCGGCGGCGAGGCGCAGCGCACCAAGATGATCCGCCACCTCGGCTCCTCGCTCACCGACGTCACCTACGTCTTCGACGAGCCCACGATCGGGCTGCACCCGCACGACATCCAGCGCATGAACAACCTGCTGCTGCAGCTGCGCGACAAGGGCAACACCGTGCTGGTCGTCGAGCACAAGCCCGAGGCCATCGCCATCGCCGACCACGTCGTCGACCTCGGCCCGCGCGCCGGCACCGAGGGCGGGGAAGTGGTGTACGAGGGCACCGTCGAGGGGCTGCGGGCCAGCGGCACGCTCACCGGACGTCACCTGGACGACCGGGCGACGCTGAAGCCGTCGGTGCGCGAGCCCTCGGGGAAGCTGGAGGTCCGCGGCGCGAACACCCATAACCTGCGTGACGTCGACGTGGACATCCCGCTCGGCGTGCTGGTCGTCGTCACCGGCGTCGCGGGCTCGGGCAAGAGCTCGCTCATCCACGGCTCGGTGTCCGGCCGCGACGGCGTCGTCACCGTCGACCAGGGAGCGATCAAGGGATCGCGGCGCAGCAACCCCGCCACCTACACCGGGCTGCTCGAGCCGATCCGCAAGGCGTTCGCCAAGGCCAACGGCGTCAAGCCCGCCCTGTTCAGCGCGAACTCCGAGGGCGCCTGCCCGACCTGCAACGGCGCCGGCGTGATCTACACCGACCTCGCGATGATGGCCGGCGTGGCCACCACCTGCGAGGAGTGCGAGGGCAAGCGGTTCCAGGCCGAGGTGCTGGAGTACAAGCTCGGCGGGCGCGACATCAGCGAGGTGCTCGCGATGCCGGTGGCCGAGGCGCTGGAGTTCTTCGGCGACGGCGAGGCGAAGGTGCCCGCCGCCCACAAGATCCTCACCCACCTGGCCGACGTCGGCCTCGGGTACCTGACGCTGGGGCAGCCGCTGACCACGCTGTCCGGCGGCGAGCGCCAGCGGCTCAAGCTGGCCACGCACATGGGGGAGAAGGGCGGCGTGCTGGTCCTCGACGAGCCGACCACCGGCCTGCACCTGGCCGACGTCGAGCAGCTGCTGGCCCTGCTGGACCGGCTCGTCGACTCCGGCAAGTCGGTCATCGTGATCGAGCACCACCAGGCGGTGATGGCCCACGCGGACTGGATCATCGACCTGGGGCCCGGCGCGGGCCACGACGGCGGGCAGATCGTGTTCGAGGGCACCCCGGCCGAGCTGGTCGCGAAGAAGTCCACCCTCACCGGCGAGCACCTCGCCGAGTACGTGGCCTGATCGCCTCCCCGGGCATCCGGGTTCGCGCCGGATGCCCGGGTGGTCACGCGAGCGCGGCCCGGCAGGCGAGGCCGATGAACGGCGCCGGGAAGTCCCTTCCGGGGCCACCCTCGATCGCACCGGGCGACTCGATGCTCCAGACCCCGACGTGTCCCGGTTCCGCCGCGCTCACACCTGGTTCGCGCCGCCGTCGACGAACATCTCGATGCCCGTGACGAAGCTGCTCTGGCCGGAGGCGAGGAACACCCCGACGTCGGCGACCTCCTCGGGCCGCCCCATCCGTCCCAGCGGGACGGTGCCGGCGAGCGTCCGCTTCAGCTCCACCGCTTCCTCGTCGCCCGCCGCCAGCCCGGTGATGCCCGGGGTGTCGATCGGGCCAGGGCTGATCGTGTTCACCCGGATCCCGCGGCCCTTGAGCTCGTTGGCCCAGGTCCGCGCGAACGAGCGGATCGCGGCCTTGGAGGCGCCGTAGACGCCGAACGCCTCGGTGCCCACGGTCGCGGCCGTCGACCCGGTGAGGATGACCGACGCGCCGTCGTTCAGCAGGGGGAGTGCCTTTTGGACGGTGAAGAGCGTGCCACGCACGTTGGTGCCGAAGGTTTCGTCGAAGTGCTGCTCGGTCACCTGGTCCAGGGTGGCGAACGAGCCGCCGCCCGCGTTGGCCCACAGCACGTCGATGCGCAGGCCCTGCTCGCCGATCGTGGCGTAGAGCCGGTCGAGGTCGGCGAGGTCGGAGCTGTCCACGCGCACGGCGGTGACCTCGCCGTCGATCGTGGCGGACGCCTCCTTGAGCGCGTCTTCGCGGCGGCCGGTGATGAACAGCCGGGCGCCTTCAGCGGCGAAGCGCCGCGCGGCGGCGAGGCCGATGCCGCTGGTGGCGCCGGTGATGACCGCCGTTTTACCGGTGAGAACCGTCATTTCCTCATTCCTGTCCGAAGGGGGCGGGCAGCGCGCCGTCGCGGCGACCGGTACGGGAAAATCGCCTGGCAACGCCGCCGTTCGCCCACGATCGACAGGTTACGAGACATGTCACCTAAACGCAACGAGCCCGACTGGCTCACCCCGGAGCAGCAGCGCGCCTGGCTCGCCTACATCCGCGTCCAGCTGCGGCTTCGCTACGAGATGAACCGCCAGTTGCAGGCCGACAGTGACATCTCTCTCGCCGACTACGACGTGCTGACCGCGCTGAGCGTCGCACCCGAAGGCCGCCTGCAGATGACGGCGCTGGCGAACCACATCGGCTGGGAACGCACCCGCACCTCCCACCACGCCCGCCGCATGGAGAGCCGCGGGCTGCTCCGGCTGCGACAGTCCACCGTGGACCGCCGCGCGATCGAGGTGAGCCTGAGCGACGAGGGACGCGCCCTGCTCGCGGACGCCGCGCCCGGCCACGTGAAGCTGGTGAAGGACCTGTTCTTCGCCGGACTGTCCGAGGACCTGCTGCCGTCGCTGACCGAAGCGATGGAGGGCGTGTACGCGACGCTGCTGGCGCGCGGCACCCTGCCACCGCCGCCGCTGTGATCATGGGAAAAGGACTGGACGGGGTGGGGCGCGGACCAGTAACTTGCCGTCGACGCCGACCGAGGAGGTGGGACCCGTGACTGCAGTACCGCGGTGGGTGCTTCCCTTCCTACGCGATTGACGTAGGTGTCGCCGGGAGCGCCCTCAGGACACTCCCGAAAGGCAACACCTGTGACCCCTCCGCCCTTCGACGTGATCATCGCCGGGTGCGGGCCGGCCGGCGCGATGCTGGCCGCCGAACTGCGGCTGCATGACGTGCGAGTGCTCGTCCTGGAACAGGAAACCGAGCCGGCCTCGTTCGTCCGGATCGTCGGTCTGCACATCCGCAGCATCGAGCTGATGGCCATGCGCGGTCTGCTGGAGCGCGTCCTCGAACACGGACGACGGCGCCCGGCCGGTGGCTTCTTCGCCGCCATCCCCAAACCACCGCCCGCTCTGGATTCCGCGCACGCGTACCTGGTGGGCATCCCGCAGCCGGTCATCGTCCGGCTGCTCGAAGAACACGCACTCGGATTGGGCGCGCAGGTGCGGCACGGATGCGCGGTGACCGGTTTCGAACAGGACGACGACGGCGTCACGGTCGAACTGGCCGATGAGGTATTGCGTTGCCGCTATCTCGTCGGCTGCGACGGCGCGCGCAGCACGGTGCGCAAAGTGCTGGGCGTCGGTTTCCCCGGCGAGCCGTCGCGCACCGAGACGCTGATGGGGGAGATGGAGGTGGATGCACCGCCGGAGGAGCTCGCCGCCGCGCCGGACGGGATCCGGCTGCGGCCGTTCGGCGGCGGGATCTACAGCGTCATCGTTCCCGCCGGGGAAGTCGGCGACCGCGCGCAACCACCGACTCTCGACGATTTCAAACGACAGCTGCGGAGGATTTCCGGAACCGATTTCGGTGTGCATTCTCCGCGCTGGTTGTCCCGTTTCGGCGACGCCACGCGGCTGGCCGAGCGGTATCGCGACGGGCGGGTGCTGCTCGCCGGCGATGCGGCGCACATCCACCCGCCCATCGGGGGACAGGGCCTCAACCTGGGTGTGCAGGACGCGGTCAACCTCGGCTGGAAGCTGGCCGCGCAGGTGCACGGCTGGGCCCCGGCGACGCTGCTGGACACCTACGAGGCCGAACGCCGTCCGGTTGCCGCGGAGGTGCTGGACAACACGCGCGCCCAGACGGAGCTGATGTCGGCGGAGCCGGGTGCGCGGGCCGTGCGCAGGCTGGTGGCCGAGCTGATGGACTTCGACGAGGTGAACCGCCACCTGATCGAGAAGATCACCGGAATCGGCATCCGGTACGACTTCGGGCTGGGCCCCGACCTGGTCGGCCGCCGACTGCGGGACATCGACCTGGCGCAGGGCAGTCTGTATGGTCGGCTGCGTCGCGGCCGCGGCCTGGTGCTGGACCGCACCGGCCGTCTGAGCACCGGCGCGTGGTGGGACCGGGTCGACCTGCTGACCGACCCAACGGCCGCCCTGGACGCCCCAGGTGTCCTGCTACGGCCCGACGGCCACGTCGCCTGGGCCGGCGACGATCAGCACGGTCTGGACGAGCAGCTGTCCCGCTGGTTCGGCGAGGCTAGGTGGTGATGGTGCCGGTCATCCAACCTTGGAGGAAGTCCAACACGGTCTGCGCCACCCACATGCGGCTGTCGTCCTCGTGGTCCCAGGCGTAGACCTCGTTCCCGACGCTGAGCGACACGCCGAATTGGTCGCCATTGCCGGCGTCGGAGAAGAAGACGAGCCCCTCGAAGGGCATGTAGAGCCCCTGCACATCAGGGCTGGTCCGGAAGTACACGTTCTCGGCGCTGATCCGCTGGGTGTTCCACAGGAGGGGAGACTCCATCTCGTCCACGATTCCGTTCGTCTCGGCGAGCAGGCGCCGGAGTTCGTCGGGGATGGCGTGTCCCAGCGTCGCCTCGCACGCCTGAAGTTCAGCTTCCGTCGCCGGCGGTCTGAACGTCGCGGGACCCCACTGCTGGATCTCTTCCATGTGGCCCACGTGGCTCCTGTCAGCGTTGGCCGCGGGGCGGCATGAGCAGGCGCGCGTAGATCAGCCCGAGAAGGCCGAGTCCGCTCAAGGGGGCGCCCAATGGATCGATGAGCCCCGAGAACACGAGGACCACCCCGGCGGCTATCGCGACCACACTGAGAACCGCGACGGTCGTGCGTGGTGTCATGGGCGCTCCTGAGCCGGGAATTCGATCTTGTGTCGCTCCCGCCAGGCGCTTCGTTACGCCTGACCGGCCCCGGAAGCACTCCACCGTCGTGCGCCGATAATGCACATTATGTCAAGTAATCGGCGAGAGGGGCGCTCCATGCAGCAGGGGCAGCCGGGACGCGCCTGCTGTGCCCCTGCCCCGAGGTGTCAGCTGCGCGAGCGGATCGCGCTCACCCACGGGCCGATGTTGCTGTAGCCGCTGCTGCCGAGCGGATTCCGTCGTTCCACGCGCCGACGTTGGTAATGATCCGACAGCGAAGTCTCCCGGAAGCGGGACGAGATCACCGGGAAACCCGCTGGTATCACCGAGACCGAGCAACCCGCCACTCCCCTGCGTCGGTCCCTGCACTCACCGGAGAACGTCCGCGAAACAGGGCACCGCCGGACCGGGACGTTGAACCACCGCCCGGCCGGCGCCGGTTCACCGCGGCCGCAGCGCGTCCACGACCAGGTCGAACAGCCGAGCCACCTGCCCCTTCGGGCTGTCGGACGTCGTCGCGAGCAGTGTTCCGAGGAGCAGCGTGGTGACGTCCCCGGCGCGGACGTCGTCGCGGAACTCCCCGGTGCGCGTCCCCGCGTCCAGGATCGCGCCGATCGCTCCGGTGATGCGCTCCCGCGTGGCCGGCGTCGCGATCGCTCCCGAGGCCCATCCGGCGCGCAGCGTGTCGAGCATCCCGCGCTTGGTCGCGACGAACGCCGCGTAGCGCTCCATCCACGCCCGCAGCGCCGCTTCCGGCGGCCGCTCGCGCAACAGTTGCTCGGCGCTGGCCGTCACGTCGTCGAGCTCGGCGGCGTAAACGGCTTCGACCAGCGCCTCACGCGTCGGGAAATGGCGGTAGAGCGTGCCGATCCCGACACCGGCCTCGCGGGCGATCGCCTCCAGCGACACGGCGCCCTCGGCGGCCGCGAACACCTCGCGCGCCACGGCGAGGAGTTTCTCACGGTTGCGCCGGGCATCGGCGCGACCCGGGCGGGGAGAACTCAAAACGGAGGCACCTCCGGTTGTGCTACGGTGAATCTAACGGAGGCTCCTCCGTTTCTTCCATCATCGCACGAGGACAGGACTTCCATGACTTCCACTCGTCCCGGCGGCACCGGCCCGCTCGCCGGCCGCACCGTTTCCCGTGTCGGATTCGGCGCCATGCAGCTCGAACGCCTGCGCGATGACCGCGATGCCGCCCTCGCCCTCCTGCGCCGCGCGGTCGAACTCGGCATCGACCACGTCGACACCGCCCAGTTCTACGGCAACGGCTTCGTCAACGAGGTCATCCGCGAGGCGCTGCGGCCCGAGGACGGCGTCCTGGTCGCCAGCAAGGTCGGCGCCGACCCCAACCCCGGCGGCGCCATCCCGCTGCGGTCCGCGCAACGCCCCGAGCAGCTGCGGGCGAGCGTCGAGGACAACCTGGTCAGCCTGGGCCTCGACCGGATCCCGCTGGTCAACCTGCGCCGCCTCGACACCGGCCCCGGGCTGCGACCCGAAGGCGACCAGGTGGTCGATCTCGACGACCAGCTCGCGGTGATGATCGCGCTGCGCGACGAGGGCAAGATCGGCGCGATCGGGCTCAGCGCCGTCATGCTCGACGGTCTGCGTCGCGCGCTCCCGGCCGGCATCGCGTGCGTGCAGAACTCCTACAGCCTCGTCGCGCGCGACAACGAGGACATGCTGCGGCTCTGCGTGGCCGAGGGCATCGCCTGGGTGCCGTTCTTCCCGCTCGGCGGCGCCTTCCCCGGCATGCCGAAGGTGACCGAGGAGCCCGCCGTGCTCGACGCGGCCAAGGCGCTGGACGTCACCCCCGCTCAGGTCGGTCTGGCCTGGCTGCTCCACCACGCCCCGAACACGCACCTCATCCCCGGCACCGCGAGCGTGAACCACCTGGAGGCCAACGTCGCCGCGGGCTCGCTCGTGCTCGACGACGCCACCCTCGCCACGCTGGACTCGGTCCCCGCGCGGGTTCAAGAAATCCCGCTCGGGTAGACGTCGAGACTCGGCGCTGGAGTCGATGGGCCTGTGCCCGGCGTACGCCCGCGACGGCACCTCGAGAGCGGCGGACAGGTTGGTGACGAACGCCAGGGTGACATCCGTGCTCAACGGCTGGGTCCACCTGCTCACCAGAGCGAGATCCGGCTGTTCCTGGTGCTGACCGGGCTCCAGATTCTTGGCCTCATTGGACACGCCCCTGATCCCCGGCGCCGAGCTGACCACATCAAGGATTGGAAAGAGCACGGCAACGGCGGCTGAAGCGTCAAGTAGTGGCGTTCACCGGCGCGCGGCCAGCACTGCCCCGAGTCCTTCGCGCAGGTCCTGTACGAAGTAGCCGGGAACCTCCAGCGACGGGAAATGTCCCCCGCGTTCCGGCGCCCGCCACCGGACGATCTGCCGGTACCGTGCCTGCGCCCAGGGTCGCGGGCACTTCTCGATGTCCCGCGGGTACATCGTGATCGCCGACGGGACGTCCACCCGCAGTTCCGGGTCCAGCGAGTTGTGGCTTTCGTAGTAGATGCGGGCCGCCGACGCGCCCGTCCGCGTCAGCCAGTACAGGGTCACGTCGTCCAGGATCCGGTCCCGCGAGATCGTCTCGAACGGGCTGTCCTCGGTGTCCGACCACTCGGCGAACTTGTCGAGGATCCAGGCGAGCAGCCCGGCCGGCGAGTCGACGAGCGAGTAGCCGATGGTCTGCGGCCGGGTCGCCTGCTGCTTCGCGTACGCCGCGCGCGTGCCCCAGAAATCGCGGGTTTCCTCGGCCCACCGGCGCTCGACCGCCGTCAGCCCGTCCATGCTCATCCCGGGCGGCCCCTCCGCGAACGTGCTGTGGATGCCGAGCACGTGCTCCGGGAACCGGCCGCCGAGGACCGTGGTGATGTTGCCGCCCCAGTCGCCGCCGTGGGCCAGGAACTGGCGGTAGCCGAGCCTGCCCATCAGCTCCACCCAGGCGGCCGCGATCTTCTCGGTCCCCCACCCCGTGGTGGCCGGCTTGTCGCTGTAGCCGAAGCCCGGCAACGACGGGACCACGACGTGGAACGCCGGCGCGTTCGCGTCGTCCGGATCGGCGAGCTGGTCCACCACGTCGACGAATTCGGCGACGCTGCCCGGCCAGCCGTGGGTCAGGACCAGCGGCGTGGCGTCCGCGCGCGCGGAACGGCGGTGCAGGAAGTGGATTCCCAGGTCGTCGATGGTCGTGCGGAACTGGCCGATCTCGTTGAGGCGCTTCTCGAACGCCCGCCAGTCGTAGCCGGTGCGCCAGTAGTCCACGAGCTCGACGAGGTCGGCGAGCGGAACGCCCTGTCCCCATCGCTGTCGGGTCGTCTCGGGCTCGGGGAGCCGCGCCGCGGCCAATCGGGCGCGCAGATCGTCGAGTTCGGCGTCGGGCGTGTGGGTTTCGAAAGCTTGCACGTCGCTGGACATGACACCTCCTGCCATCGCGGAACCGGCTTAGACGGTTCTATCATCCCGTCCCGGCGACGCGCAACCGGCTATGGTGGTTCCATGCGTGCTGGCTTCCCCGAATTCCGCCTCGGTAGCGTGCTGGCGACCAGCTTCACCGGGACGCTGTCGGAGCGTTTCGGTGATCCGGTGGAGCGCATCCCGACGCCGCAGCGGCTCGTCGACTGGCTGGCGGTGTACGACCTCGCCGTGGAGTCCTGCACCCCAGCGCAACTCGAACTCGCCAAGGAACTGCGGGAGTCCATCCACGCCGCCGCGACGGCCGCCGCGAAACAGCAACCTCTCCCCAAGCCCGCGGTCCAGGTCATCAACGACCGCAGCGCGCAGGGCCGGGCCACGGCCGTCCTGACGCCTGAGGGCACGCGTCGGTGGCTGCTCAGCTCGCCCGACCGCGTGGAAGACGCCCTGGGCGTGATCGCCGCCGACGCGATCAGCATCATCGCGGGCGAACGAGACGGACGACTCGCGCTGTGCGCCTCACCCACCTGCCAAGCCGCCTTTTTCGACACGAGCCGGAGCCGCACCCGCCGGTGGTGCGACATGAACACCTGCGGCAACCGCGAGAAGAAGGCGCGGTTCTACGCCAACCAGCGCAACAACGCCCGCTCAGGGACCGGGAGCTGACCATGTCGCCGGACGGTGTGCCGGACTGGTTGCCGGAGTGGTGTCTGGACCACGTCGGGAACCGGCCCGCCGCCGTGCTGTTCCGGCGCCGCTCGATGTCGGCGGTGTTCGGTCTCCGGTCGGCCGACGGCACGACCGCGGTGGTCAAGGCCCGCCCCGGCGGCAAGGTGTTGCGTGGCGACTCACCTGAGCACGCAGGGCAGGCTCCGACGAGCTCTGACGGCCGTCTCCAGGAGGTGGGCGGGCACGAGACTCTGGTCCTTCTCATCGAGTGACTCGATCGACGGCCACATCCCCGGGGTCACGCCGACTTCGAGGCGCACAACCTCCGGTGGCACGACCACGAAGTGCGGACGGTGCACGACTGGGACAGCCTGGCCTGGCAACCCGAAGCTGGCCTGGTGGGAGCCGCGAGTGCGGTGTTCCCGAAGGTGGGACCGGCCACGCTGCCGCCGATCGAAAGCACCGAGGCGTTCCTGGGCGCCTACCAGGATGCGCGGGGCCGCTCGTTCACCGCGGAAGAGCAGCAGGTCGCGTGGGCGGCAGGCCTGTGGCCGGCTGCCCATGACATCCGGTGGGAATCACTCCACGGCTACACCGCGGTCTCCGGGAAGGCGTTCTGGTCACAAGCCGCCGAACGCCTCCGCCGGGCCACCGCCTGACAACAACTGGTCGATACGCCTGCGATATGCGGGGACTTCTACGGTTGAGGACATGCGTGGGGCTGTGAGGTGGCCGGGACTGTGAACAAGGGGACAGGGCTGAGCGCCCGCGCCAAGCTGACCCTCAGCTACGCCGGGTTCCTCATGATCGCGGGTGTCCTGCTCCTCACGGCCGTCTGGGTGTTCTTGCCGATGGGGCCCGCCGGCATCGAGTTCCCCGCGCCGGCCGACTTCGCCCGGGTCTTCAACCCGGGCAACCGGGGGCCGGTGGTGTTCCTCCCGGCCGCGATCCTGGTGCTGGGCTTCATGCTGGTGTTCGGCCTGGTGGGCGGCTGGGTTCTCGCGGGCCGCATGCTGGCGCCCCTGGACCGCATCACGGAGGCGACGCGCACCGCCGCGAAGGGGTCGCTCTCCCACCGCATCGAGTTGCAGGGCCGCACCGACGAGTTCGGCGAACTCGCCGACGCCTTCGACAGCATGCTGGCCCGGCTCGAGGCGCACGTCGCCGAGCAGCGGCGGTTCGCGGCCAACGCCTCGCACGAACTGCGCACCCCGCTCGCGATCACGCAGACGCTGCTCGACCTCGCCCGCAACGATCCGGACCGTGCGAGCAGCGAGCTCGACGAACGCCTCCGCGTCGTCAACGCCCGGGCGATCGAGCTCACCGAAGCGCTGCTGCTGCTCAGCCGCGCCGACCAGCGGTCCTTCACCCGGGAAGACGTCGACCTGTCCCTCGTCGCGGAAGAAGCGACCGAGATGCTCCTCCCGCTCGCCGAGAAGCATGACGTCACCATCGAGACCGGCGGCGAAGTCGCCCACACGATCGGCTCCCCCGCGCTCCTGCTGCAGCTGACCACCAACCTCATGCACAACGCGATGGTCCACAACTCGCCCGAGGGCGGCACGGTCGCGGTCCGCACGACGTCCGTGCCGGGCTGGGTGGTGCTGACCGTGGAGAACACCGGCGACAAGCTCGACCCGCAGTTGGTCGCGACGCTCACCGAGCCGTTCCAGCGCGGCACCCAGCGCACCCGGACCGATCACGCGGGGGTCGGCCTCGGCCTGACGATCGTCCGGAGCATCGCGCAGGCACACGATGGCACGCTCTCGCTCAGCCCCCGCGCCGGTGGCGGACTGCGTGCCACCGTGCGGCTCCCGGGAGGTCACCGCTAGCCCACAGCTGAGGCGAGAGCCCGTCGCTCGGCGACCACGGTGAGCACGTGGCGGGCGAGGACGACATCGGCCGCCGGAGCGCCGACCCTGAACGCGCGAGCCGTCATGTCCGCGATGCGCCCGGGATCGGTGAGGACCGGGATCAGGGTGGTTTCGATCCAGGCCGGGTCGAGTTCCGCGTCGTCGACGATCAGGGCCGCACCGGCCGCGGCCAGCGGTTCGGCGTTCCACCGCTGCTCGCCGCCGCGCAACGGCAACGGGACGTACGCGGCAGGCAGTCCGACGGCGGCCAGTTCCGCGCAGGTCATCGCCCCGGAGCGGCAGAGCGCGAAATCGGCCGCGGCGTAGGCGTACTGCATCTCGTCGACGTAGGGGACGACGACGTGCGGCGGGTCGCCGCCGGGCACCTCGACCCGGTGCCGCGGCCCGGAGATGTGCAGCACCTGCACGCCGCTCCCCCGCAACGCCGCGCTCGCGCCGGACACCGCGGCGTTGATCGTCGCCGCGCCCTGCGAACCACCGGTGACGAGCAGCACGGGCCCGTCGGGCCGCAACCCGAACCGCCGCCGCGCGGCATCACGCAGCGCGGCCCGGTCGAGTCCGCTGATCGCCCGCCGCAGTGGAATCCCGATCGGGGTCGCGTGCGGCAGCCGGACGCCCGGCGCGGCGGTGAACACGTGCTCCGTCATCCTGGCCGCCAGCCGGTTCGCCACGCCCGGCCTGGCGTTCGCCTCGTGCACGACGATCGGCAGGCCTCGCCGCCGGGCGGCGAGATAGGCGGGCATCGCGACGTAGCCGCCGAAGCCCACCACGACCTCGGCGCGCGTGCGATCGAGAACCGCGCCGGCCGCTCGCACCGATTCCCCCAGGGAGCCGGGCATCCGCAGCAGGGACCGGTCCAGCCGGCGTGGCAGTGGCGACGGCGGGATGAGTTCCAGCGGGTAGCCGCGCTCGGGAATCAGCACCGTGTCCAGACCGCGGACGGTTCCGAGCGCGGTGATCTCGGCCGTGGGTGCCAGCCGGCGCAGCGCGTCGGCGAGGTTCATCGCGGGCTCGATGTGCCCGGCGGAATGGCCGCCGGCGACGACGACGCGCGGCGCCGTTCCGCCCGCCGTCACGACGGCCTCGTGATCAGGATCCCGCGGTCGGCGTGGAACCGCTGGAACACCCGCATGGGCAGGGTCGCCGAGTCCGAGTTGTGGGTGTAACCCGAGGGGTTGTGGAACCGCACGACCCCGCCGTGGACCGCGTGCACGAGGACGAGGTGACCTCCCCGGCACGGCTGCGGGGTGGCCGGGTCGCGGATCTCGGGCGACACGGAGGCGATCAGGACCTGCCCGGGCCGGACCTCCCGGCTGGACACGTCGATCGGGGTGCGCTCGACGAGCCGGCAGTCGAACCCGAACCGCGCGCTGACCCAGGCCATGAACGGCCGGTAGATCAATCCCTGGACCGCGCCCGAGGGCTCGACCACGTAGCAGCCCCAGTCGAGTGCTTGCGTGAGGAGCTCGCCCATGGAGAGCCGGACGTCGGTCCAGCCGTGCAGCAGCGACTGCAGGCACGCCAGGCCGCAGACCTTGCGGGACCAGAACAGGTACTCCTCGCGTGAGCGGTAGCCGTGGGCCGCCCAGTCGTCCCGCTCGGTGTGCGGCAGGAAGACCTCCAGGCCCGCCGGGTCGGTCCGGCGCATCACGACGTCGTCGTTGCGCTCCAGACGTCCCCACTGAGAGACGCACGGGAGAACCACGTCAGGTGATGGGGAAATCGAAGTAGACATCGGGGTAGGGTTCGTTCCTCAGCGTGTAGTGCCACCACTCGCGGTCGTACCGGTCGAACCCGCAGTCCTCCATGATCGAGCGGAGGCGCTCGCGGTTCTGGAGCTCGGCCGGCGCGATCTCCGTGGCGTGGTGGCGTGAGACCGGGTCCATGAGGTCGTGCCGGCCACCCATCGCCGCGAGCTCGCCGCTGGCGAGGTGGTAGAGCGTCAGGTCGACGGTGCTGCCCCGGGTGTGGCCCGACTTGGCGGCCACGTACCCCTTCTCGACCATGTCGGCCCGGTCGATGTTCGGGTAGTGCCGTGGTTTGGTCCGGCCGTCCTCGGGTTGCCCGGACCAGCGGAGGAAGCAGTCGACGGCGCGCTGCGGGCGGTACCCGTCCCAGAGCAGCAGTCCGAAGCCGAGGGATGCGGCCTTGTCCCGTGCTTGTTCGAGGGCCGCGCACAGTGCGCGGGTGCCGACGATGCGGTTCGCGAGGTAGCCGTCGACCGGTTTGCCGGTGAAGTTGTCCCAGGTGGCGTACTTGGCGTCCCAGCGGATGCCGGGCACGAGCTCGTCGACGTAGGCGAAGTCGTCGTTCATCGCCTCATCCGCAGGGTGGCCGAGACGAGCCGGTCGATCACGTCGGAGAGCGGGAGTCCCGCGGCGTTCATCATCCGTGGGTAGCGGCTGTAGGAGGTCATGCCGGGCATGGTGTTGACCTCGTTGAGGACCACCTGGAGGTCGGCGGTGAGGAACACGTCCACGCGGGCCAGCCCGGTGCAGCCCAGGGCGCGGTAGATGGTCTTGGCGGTCTCCTGGACGAGGGTGCGCGATGCGTCGGGGATGTCGGCGGGGACGATGAAGGTCGCGTTCTCGGACCCGGTCTCGGGCGAGTCCTCCTGGTGGATCCGGAAGAACCCGTGCGTGAGGTCGACGCGGTCCACCTCGCCCACGACCAGTCCGGACTGTTCCTCCAGGACCGCGCAGCCGATCTCCTCGCCGTCGACGGCCGCCTCGATGAGGATCTTCGAGTCGTACTGCCGCGCGTCCTCCAGCGCGGCCGGCAGCTCGTCCGCCCCGGTGACCTTGCTGACGCCGAACGAGGAGCCCGAGCGGGCCGGCTTCACGAAGACCGGATACGGAAGGCTGTCGGGATCGACCTTGTCGTCCTCGGTGACGATCCAGAACCTCGGCGTGGCGATGCCCGCGTTCGCGGCGACGGTGTAGGCCAGGGACTTGTCCATGCACACGGCCGAGCCCTGGATGCCGCAGCCGACGTAGGGGATGCCGGCGAGTTCCAGCAGCCCTTGGATGGCGCCGTCCTCGCCGAGCTTGCCGTGCAGCACGGGGAAGACCACGTCGAGGCGCACGGTCTCGTAGCTTCCCTGCTCCATCACCAGCAGGCCGTGCACGCCGCGGTCCGGCGACAGCGCGGCCGGGCGGGCGTTGCCGGTCTCCCACCCCTCGACGGGACCGTCGCAGAGCTTCCACTCGCCTCCGGTCGTGATGCCGATCCAGATCGGTTCGTACTTGCCGGGGTCGAGGTGCTTGGCGACCTCGCGCGCGGACTTGACGGAAACGGGGTGTTCTTCGCCGGCGCCGCCGAAGATGATCCCGACTGTCAACCTGGTCATGCTGTGGTCCCGCTTTCGAAGTTCAGGCAGTTGAGGAGGGTGTTTTCGACGATGTCGTGCAGGGCCCGCTCGGTGTAGTAGGCGGAGTGCGGGCTGATCAGCACGTTCGGCATCCGCTGGAGGCGCACCAGTGCCTCGTTGCCGATGTGCTCGCCGCGGCAGTCGGCGTAGAAGATCCCTTCCTCGCCTTCGATGACGTCCAGCGCCGCTCCGCCCAGCTCGCCGTTTTCCAGTGCCGACACCAGGGCCTCGGTGTCGAGCAGCGGTCCGCGGCCGGTGTTGACGACGTACGCGCCGGGCTTCATCCGCTCGATGCGCCTGCGGTCGAGGAGGTGGTGCGTCTCCACGGTGAGCGGGGTGTGCAGCGTGACGATGTCGCTGCGCTCGACCAGTTCGTCGAGCGGAACGTAGGTCACGGCGGCGCGGGGGTGCGTGTCGTAGGCGAGCACGCGGCAGCCGAAGCCCCGCAGCCGGTCGAGGACCGCGATGCCGATGCGCCCGGTGCCGACCACGCCGACGGTCAGGTCGCGCAGTTCCTTGCCGCGCGTTTCGCTGAGCCGGTAGTCGAAGGAGTCGGTGCGGCGGATGATGGATTTGGCGTGGCGCACCGCCATCAGCATCAACATCAGGGTGTAGTCGGCGACGCTGTCCGGCGAGTAGGCGACGTTGCCGACCGAAACGCCGAGGCGTTCGGCGAAGTGCAGGTCGATGTGGTCGAAGCCGATGCTCCGGGTGCAGATGTACTCGACGCCGGCGCGGCTGAGTGCCAGCAGGGTGGCGTTGGTGATCCGGGTCTTGTGGCTGACGCTGACGCACCGGTTGCCGCGCGCCAGTTCGGCGTTGTCCACGCAGGCGGCCGCCTCGACGGGGGTCACGGACATCCCGAGGCGGGTTCCCAGGTCCCGGAACGCGGCGGTTTCGTCCCGGCTGCAGCCGAAAGCCGTCAGCCCGGCCTGGGGTGGCCGAGGCTCCGTTCCCGCGCGAACGAGCGTTTCGCTGCGTCTCAAACCCAATTCGCTGGAAGCCATGCGGCGAGTCAAGACGACGCGGTGTTGCCGGTGCGTATTCGGTTTTCGATATGCGGACGATATGCGGGCATCGGGCCGGATCGGCCCGGCCGCTGGTCAGCATTGAGGGGGTCGGTGGATCGGACCGCTCAACGATGGTTGCGTCGGCGGCGCCGATTGTGCGGTCGCCCCGCAGCGACCCGACGATCTCAGCTCACCGGCGATCGCGCACCGAGCCGTAGCGCAGCCGGCGACGAGGTTTACCATGCACACGTTTCAGTTACGTCCCGATGTCGCTCGACCTGCGCGGTCAGGCGGGTCGGGTTCGCTGGGCGGAGGCATGGGCTTTGATGTTGTGCACGATCGCGTCTTCCGCGTCCGGCGAGGCGCTGTGGGTCGGTGCCCGGAGCGTCGATGTGGTGACGGCGTGAGTTCCCCGCAGTTCCCCGGGATCGTGTTCGAGCAGGCGCCCAACGCGGTCGTCACCGAGGTGCACCGCACGGCGGGGCCGCGTGAAGTCGTGTACGGCAACGCGCGCGGTCAGATCGGCAACGGCGACCGGGTGACCTGGGGGTTCGCCGCCGCGCGTCTCGGCCGGCGGTTGCCGCACATCGTCCTGGAGAACCGTCGTGGTGGCGGGATCATCTCCACCGACGCGTCGGAGGGGGTGGCGCGGGGGCAGCGCCTGCGCTTCGGGGGCGAATTCGACCGGACGTTCGCGCTTCACTGCCCCGAAGGGTGTGAACGCGACGCGCGGTACCTGTTCACCGCGGACGTGGTGGCGAGCCTGCTCGCCAACGCCGCCGCGCTCGATGTCGAGGTGGTCGACGACTGGCTGCTCGTCTACGCGTCGCGCCCCATCTCGCCTACGGACCCCGATACCTGGCCGCGCCTGACAGCCGTGGCAGACACCCTCGGCGACCAAGCGGACGCCTGGGCGCGCTGGCGCGATACCGACCGGCCCGGGTCGGCCGAGGTGGCCGCCGGCCGGCGCTTGCGGCCCGTGCCTCCGTGGCGGTGGGTGTGGCGGTTCGCGGTGGTGGTGGCCACGCTGGTCGCGTTCGGCCTGCTCTGGGAGTTGCTGACCTGACCCCCGCCGGCTGCGGTCGGCGGTGCCGGTCGATCGTCAGCTCTGCGGCAGGTTCTCCCACAGGCCCATGACGTTGCCCTCGGTGTCGGTGAAGTACGCGTAGAACCCCATGCCGGGGATCTCGGTGCGTCCGACCACCTTGGCGCCGCCGAGCTGCTCGACCTTCTGCAACGTCTCGTCGATGCTCGCCACGTCGATGGTGATCACCGGGCTCTTCGGCGCGGACTCCTCGCGGGCGAACATGCCGCCGTTGATGAAGCCGGGCTCGTTCGGCATGCCCTGCTCGGAGGTGGGGCCGGTGGCCACGCTGGTGTAGTTCATCTCGGGCATCTCGGTGACGTTCCAGCCGAACGCCTCGCGGTAGAAGCCGCGGGCTCGTTCGCCGTCGTCGAAGGGGATCTCGAAGTGGACGATCCTGCCGCTCATCGCCGCCTCCTGCCTTGGCTCGAAACCGGGCCATCGACGCTAGGCCCGGCCACCCGCGCGCCGACAGAGGATTTGGTCCCACCCGTCACCCGGTCAGGTCGTTCTGCCGGCACGGACGGGTGTCGCGGGCGCTGTCGATCTTCCGGCGGCCGAGCATGGGTACCGGAGCGACGACGCGAAAGGACCGTGCGATGGCGATGAAGCTGCAGAGCCGCTGGCGGCGTCTCCTCGACCAGCACCCGGTCTGGCAGGACGAGGACGACCTGGACAACCTCGCCTTCGACCCGCCGCGCGAGTCCCTCAAGGACCACAGCGACTGCCCGATCGCCCCTGCCTGCGACGGCTGCGGCGCGACCGCGGGCCTGCGGGTGGCGACGTCGATGTTCAGCCGCCCCGGCGGCGGGTACGACGTGGCGTGCGCGACGGTGTGCGAGCAGTGCGCAGGGCGGCCGTTCCTGTTCCTGCTGACCGAGCAGCAACTGCGCTGCGCCTTCGACGCCCACAGCACCCACCTCCCCCGCGCCTAACCGACCGGCAGCTCGTCCACCGGTAGCGGGTACGGCGAGATCACCGGCAGGTACGGCTCGGCGTCCCACCCGAGCGCCCGGATCCGGGCCGCGCTGCGGCGGCCGCTGATCACGGCGAACAGTTCGGCCCGCGGCGCGGTCAGGGTCGCCGCCGGCTCGCCCCTCCCCAGCACCCACTCCTCGTCGCCGTCGGTGAGGCGCAGCGCCGGCATGCCCCGGCGCACGAGGCGGGTGTGCAGCCAGTTCCGGAAGACCGCGAACCCGAGCCGCGTGACCGGCGCCGCCGGGTCGCCCGCCGCGCCGAGGGCCTCGCGCAGATCTTCCAGGTGCACGGCGAGGTCGGCCACCGGTGAGGTCAGCATCCACGGTGGACCGTCCGGCGACTCGCCGCGGCGCAGTGCGGCCACCAGGCGGGCGCCGTGGTCGTCGAACTCGCGCAGCAGCGTCGCGGGGTCGAGGTGGGCGCGCCGGGCCACCTGGTCGGCTGTCCAGCGGTCGCGAGCCGCGGCCAGCGCCGGGTCGTTCCACGCGTCGGCCGCTTCGGGGAAGTACGTGCCCCGCACGGTTTCCTCGGCCACGCCGGTGAGGTGCGCGATCAGGTCCCGCATCGTCCACTCCGGACACGCGGGCACCGGTGCGGTCAGCTCGGCAGGCACGTCCTCGACCAGCGACCGCACCCGGCGGAGCCCGTCCTCGTAGGCCCACGCGGCCTTCCACCGCGCGGTCCGCTCCGGGGTGTGCACCGTGGAGGGCCGGACCCGTTTGGTGAAGGTGTCCAGGAACCCTTGCGCCGCCACGGGATCGGCGGCGAGCCCGGCGTAGTGCGCGCTCGCGCCGGGCGAGGAGAACCGGGCCAGCCGGAAGGACCACTCGTAGTGCTCGGCGGCCCGCTCGTCGCGCCACGCCCCGTACCCGGACAGGTCGGACCCGTCGGCCAGGGCAGCGGCGAGGTACCAGGCCTGGTGCACGGCGTCGCCGATGCCCTGCGCGGTGGACGGGTGCTTGAAGTGCCCGGCGTCGCCCAGCAGCGCCCAGCCGGGGCCCGCGGCCTGGCGGTAGTGCCCGCGCATCATCGTCTCCGGCACCACGACCAGCGGTGACACGCGTTCGGCGCGGTCGAGCAGGCGCGGGTTGAGCACGGCCGGGAACTGCCGCAGCCCGTCCCGGTAGCGGGCCTCGCGGACGTCGGCGGAACCGCGGGTCGTCTCGGGCGGCCCGGCGAGCGAGAGGAGGTGGATGCCGTCCTCGTTCGGCACGGACATCAGCGCCGCGTGGTCGTGCAGGTCGATGTGGCACCACTCCGACGGCGGCAGGCCGCGCCAGTAGGCCATGAGGAACGCCATGTCGCCGCGCAGTTCGCGGGTCGCGGGCAGGCCGAGGCGCCGGGCCACGGTGGACACGCGCCCGTCGGCGCCGAACACCCACGTCGCCTCGATGTGCTCGCCGGTGCCGAGCACCACGCCGCGCACGGGGTCGTCGCCGGTGCCGGCGCCGATCAGGCCGGTGATGGTGGTGCCGTACCGAATTTCGGCTCCGGCGTCGCGGGCGGTGTCGGCGATCGCGGCGTCCAGGGTGATGCGCCGGATGGACGCGCCGCGCTCGAAGCGGCCGACCGGGGTGAAGTCGCCGGCCACCTCGTGGCCGAGGACGCGCCAGCTGAAGTGCACGAACGGGATGTCGTGCGCGGCCAGCAGCCGGGGCAGGACGCCGAGGGCCTGCAACCGGTCGAGGGTGTCGGGGAACATCATGTGGGTGGAGACGGTGTCGCTGGGGAACCGGTCCCGTTCGACCACCAGCACTCGCCTGCCCTGGCGGGCCAGCAGTGCGGCGAGGGTCGATCCGGCGCAGCGGGCGCCGACCACGATGGCGTCGTACATCACGCACCTGCCTTCACCAGTTGCGCAACCCGTCGTCGCGCGACGGTCGCGGTCGAGGCCAGGGTCAGCGCGGCGAGCACGACCCCGAGCCCGGTCCAGCCGGCGACTGCGAGACCAGCGCCGCCCAGCACCGATCCGGCCAGGTACCCCAGTTGCACCGAGGTCGCGCGCAGGCTCATCGACTGCAACGGGCCGACACCGTCGAGGTCCAGCCCAACGGCGCTGCCCGCGATCACCCGGGCGCCGGACAACAGCGCGACCAGCGCGAACGCGGCGACAGAGAACGCGAAGGACGGCCGCAGCGCACCGAACACCAGCGTCATGACCGCCAATGCGGGCCCGACGGCGAGCAGCAGCGGCCGGGCGGCGCGGTCGACCCAGCGCCGGGCCAGCATGGTGCCCACCACGAAGCCCGCGGCTCCCCCGCCCAGCGCGAGACCGGCCGCGGCGACCGACACGCCGTGGGCGCCGGTCAGGAGACTGCCGCAGTAGACGAGCACCCCGGCCCAGCCGCCGTAGGCCAGCAGTTCGCCGAGTGCCCACCGGGCGGCGCCGGGGCGGCGGACGAGCGCGTGCGCCGGGTGCGGTTCGGGTTCGGGGGCGCCGGTCTCGCGGCGGATGGTGCCGGCCAGGGCGAACAGGCTCGCGGTCAGCGGCACCAGCCAGGCCAGCCGCCAGTTCTGCTGGCCGAGGATCCCGATGACCGGCATGCCGGCGATCCACGCGCTCGGCTGGCCGACCAGCGCCCAGGACAGGACCTGCGCGCGGCGGCCCGGTGGCGCCCAGCGTGCGGCCGCGGCCATGCCACCGGCCAGGACGATGGCGACGCCGGCGCCGAGGGCGACCTGCGCGGCGGCCAGCACGAGGTAGGTCGGGGCGGCCGCGCTGGCGAGGGCGGAGCCGGCGAGCAGCGTCAGACCGGCGATGAGGAGCTCCCGCAGCCGCCGTCGTCGGCGGGTGGTGACGAGCGCGATCGCGACGGCCGCGGCGGCGGCTCCGGACACGGCGCGCAGCAGGCCGGCCGCGCTGTCCGGGACGCCGAGGTCCTGGGCCACCGGAGTGAGGATCGGCGTGAGGGCCAGCAGGCTTGCCTGCACCGCGAACAGGCACGCGAAGAGGGTCGCGCTGGTGGCGACCGGTCCGGTTGGTGGTCGTGGCAGTCGCTTCATCGGAACTCACCTTCTTGGTCGAGCAGGTGAGGCTGACGTTCCTCCGTGGTCGTTGAAGTTCTGTGGAACGCGTGTTGAGTCAGCGACGCCAGCGCGGGTGCGCGCCGATCTCGTCGTGGATCCGCCGGGCCGCGGCAAGCTTCTCCCCCGCCTCCGCCCGCCTGCCGGTCCTGTTGAGCACGGCCGCCCAGGCGTGCAGGGCGTCCGCGCGGTGCCACGGCAGGCCGGCGAACAGCCGCAGCGCGGTCTCGAACGCCGTGTCGTCACCGGCGACCGCCGCGCGGGCGAGCGCGACGGTGCCGGCGCGGCCGCGCCAGTCCTCGCCGCCGGCGAGGATCTCGTCGCAGCGGACGAGGTGTCGGGCGGCTTCACCGGGGTCGGTGACGGCGAGCAGGCGGGCCAGCTCGGCGCGGGCGATCAGCTCGGTCGGCACCTGGGGCCCGGCGACGGCGAGGTCCAGCGCCTGCCGCAGGGCCGCGACGGCGCCGCCGGTGTCGCCGAGGAGGGTGCGGGTGGTGGCCAGCCAGCGGGCGTGGAAGGCGGCGTCGTGCAGGTCGCCTGCCGCTTCGTCGGCGGCCCGCGCCTGTGACCAGGCGTGTTCGGCGCCTTCCCAGTCGCCGTCGAGGAGCAGCAGGAGTCGCCTGCTGACCGCGTCGGCGGGCAGGGGCTCGGCGGCGCGGCGGGCCGCGCCGAGGTCACCGGCCAGCGCCAGTGCGAGGACGAGCTGGTCGGCCACGGCGTCGTGCGGGTAGCCGAGCGTGTCGAACCTGGCCTGGGACAGGCCGCGGCGGCACCAGCGGCGGCCGGCCACGGGGTCGAGCAGGTACTCGGTGGCGGTCAGGGCGGCCATGTTGACCGGGCCCCAGCCGACGTAGGGGTCGCCGAGGTCCTGCACGCGGGCCCACATGTCCTCCTCGATCGCGGCGGCCGCGCCCAGCTCACCCCGGTTGAAGCGGAACCACGCGGCGGCCCACGAGGCCAGGACGGTGAGGTCGCGCCTGCCCAGCCGGGCCGCCAGTTCGCGGGCCTGATCGGCGGCGGCGCCGAGCGTGGCGGTGCGCAGCCCGTACATGGCGGCCTGGGCGCGGCCGCGGTGCAGGTGGAAGCCCGCGCGGCCGTCGGGCAGGACGCGCCGGGCGGCGGCGAAGTGGTCCAGGGCGCGCGGGATGTCCATGATCGAGTGGTGCGTGCACAGCGCGCCGCCGAGTCGCGCGTGGACCGTCGCGACTGCCTCGTCGTTGCCGCGGTACAGCTCGAGGGCGCGTTCGAGCAGCCGCACCGCTTCGGGGAAGCCGGTGCTGGCCCGCAGCCGCAGGATCGCGGTGCGCACCGCCGCGTCAGCGCGAGTGGGCGCGGGCGCACCGGCTTGGTCGAGGATCGCGACCGCGGCCTCGGCGTGGGCGATGGCTTCGTCCCACGCGTACACCCGCTGCGCGTCACCAGCGGCGGCCAGGCTCAGCTCGGCCGCGTCGAGTGGGTCGGCGGCCGGTCCCGCGGCGCGCAGGTGCACGGCGGCGGACGCGGTCTCGGCCGGGCGGTCGCGCAGGAGCTGGGCGGCCCGCAGGTGCAGGCGCTGCCGGCGCGGGACGGGCAGGTCGGCGTGCACGGCGTCGCGCAGCAGGTCGTGCGGGAAGGCGTAGGCGACCTGCCACGAGCGGCCGGCTTCGACGAGGAACCCGGCGGCCACGGCGTCCTCGAGCGCGTCGATGAGCTGCTCTTCGGGCTGGTCGGCCAGGTGGGCGAGCAGTTCGTACCCGGCCTCCGGGCCGAGGACGGCGGCGCAGCGGACCACGTGCTGCGCGGGTTCGGGCAGGGTGCGCAGCCGGTGCCGGACGACGTCGCGCACACCGGCCGGCACCTGGCCGCGTTGCCAGTCCTCGCGCGTCCGGCGGTCGCGGGCCACTTCGGCGGCGTAGAACGGGTTGCCGCCGGTGGCGCGCCAGAGCCGCGGCACGAACCCGGCGGGCACGTCGCCGGCGACGGCGGTGACCAGTTCGGCGAGTTCGGTTTCGGTGAGCGGGCCGAGGGTGAGGCGGTCGGCGAGGCCTTCGGTGGCGGCGATCAGGTCGAGCAGCGGCGGGTGGTGGCCGCCCGGCGGGTCGCGGAAGCAGACGACCAGCAGCACCCGGGCGGGCAGGTGCTCGACGAGGTGGCGCAGCAGCAGCGAGCTGGCCCGGTCGAGGCGCTCGGCCTCCTCGACCACGAGCGCGACGGGCGCGGTGTCCGCGAGGCGGGTGAGCACCCAGGTGGCGGCCTCGAACAGGGCGTGCCGGTCGTCGGGCCCGGACGTGGTGTCGGCGGGGCGGGACAGCAGCGGGGTGAGGCGGGCGCGCAGGGCGGGCGGGGCGAGGTCGAGGCAGGCGTCGACGTCGGCGCTGGCGCGGAAGGCCGAGGCGATCGGGTGGTACGGCAGCATGGCCGCGGGATCACAACGCCCGACGAGGACGTGCGCGTCGGCGGCGGCTTCGTGCGCGAACTCGGCGACGAGCCGCGTCTTGCCCACCCCGCCCTCGCCGGAGACGAACGCGACGCGGCGGCCGCCGCCGCGGACGTCCTGCCACAAGGCGCGCAGGTGGGCCAGTTCGGCGGTGCGACCGGCCATCGGGACGCGCCGCACGACGGTGAACAGGGCGTCCGGTGGTGGCTGGACGCGTGGCGCCGGGGTGCCGGTGGGCGCGACCAGGCGGGGAGCGGGCAGCAGTGCCGGGTCGTGGCGGAGGATGCTGGTTTCCAGGCCGGCCAGCGCGGGGCCGGGGTCGAGGCCCAGTTCGTCGGCGAGGCGCCGCCGGGCGCGGGCGGCCACGTCCAGGGCGTCGACCTGCCGCCCGGTCCGGTAAAGGGCGAGCATCAGCTGCCCGGTGAGGCGTTCGCGGTACGGGTGGGCGGCGACCAGGCGTTCCAGCTCGGGAACGGCCTCGGCGTGCCGGCCGAGGGCGAGGTCGGCCTCGATGCGGCTTTCGGTGGCGACCAGGCGGAGTTCGTCCAGGCGGGCGGTCTCGGCCTCGGCGAACAGCGGCGCGTGGAGGTCTTCGAGCACCGGGCCGCGCCACAGGCCGAGCGCCTGTCGCAGCACGGTGGCGGCCCGGGGCGCGTCGCCGAGGCCGAGTGCTTCCCGCCCGAGCCCGACGAGCTGTTCGAAGCGCGCCGCGTCGAGCTGGGCGGGGTCGGCGAGCAGGCCGTACCCGGACCGGCGGGTGGCCAGCGCGCCGGACGCCCCGGCTTCGGCGAGACGGCGGCGCAGGTGCGACACGTGGGTGCGGAGGGTGACCTCGGCGCCGGCCGGTGGCGCCGCGCCCCACAGCGCCTCGGCGAGCCGGCCCGGCGCCACGAACTGGTTGAGGTTGAGCAGCAGAACGGCCAGCAGCTCCCGCTGTTTCGGCCCGCCGAGCGCGAGGGACTCGCCACCGGCGACGACGTCGAGCGGCCCGAGGATCCCGAACCGCAGGACCTCCGGTGAGGAGGTGTCACCGGAGGTGGCCGCCGCGCTGGTTCGGGGCGTCATCAGAGCAAACTACGTCGCGGCACGGTGAACCGGGAGTGCCGCGGCTAGGTTGAGGTGATGCTGGACGGTCTGCGGGCGGCCGCGTTCACCTACGGCGAGGTGGGACGCACCCGGGGCGAGCTGCCCGCGGGGTACCACCACCTGCGGCGGCGGGCGGTGATCGGCCGGGGACGCGACCGGTTCGAGGAAGCGGCCGTGGCACTTCTCGCGTGGGGCGTCCAGCACAGGGCCGGGCTGCGGGTCCAGGCCTCCGGCGAAACCGTGGCCGAAGGTGCTGTCGCGCTGGTCCACCTGGGGGTCGGGCCAGTGCGGATCGCCGCCCCGGTCCGCGTGGTGTACGTGGTCGACGAGAGCGCGCGGCGGGGTTTCGCCTACGGCACGCTGCCGGGCCATCCCGTGGCGGGCGAGGAAGCGTTCGTCGTGGACCTCGCGCCCGACGGCACCGTCACATTCACGGTCACCGCGTTCTCCCGGCCGGCGTCCCTGCTCGCGCGGCTGGCCGGGCCGGCAGGACGCGCCGCGCAGAGCTGGATGAGCAGGCGGTACCTCCGCGCGCTCGGCGGCTGAGTCCTCAGACGTCTGCGGTGCTACCGTGCGCGCATGACGGAGCTGCGCCGTGGACCGGTCGTGCCCCAGGTGGCGAGCCTGCTGCGGCAGCGGATCCAGCGCGGCGACTGGCGCCCCGGCGACCGGCTGCCCAACGAGGTCCAGCTCGCCGCCGAGTTCGGCGTCGGGCGGTCCTCGGTGCGGGAGGCGGTCCGCCTGCTCGCGCAGGACGGGATCCTCGACGTGCGGCACGGCTCCGGCACCTTCGTCGCCGCCGGGACGGCCGACACCAGCGACGTGCGCCGGCTGGTGCGGCGCGCCCGGGCGCTGGAGGTGTACGAGGTGCGCCGCGCGCTGGAGGTCGAGGCGGCGCGGCTCGCGGCGCAGCGGGTCCGGCCGGAGGACATCGAGCGCCTGCGCGCGGACCTGCGCAAACGGCAGGACGAACGCGGCGGCGACCCGGCGGTGTTCGTCGATGCCGACCTCGCCTTCCACCGCGCCGTGGTGGAGCTGTCCGGCAACGCGCTCCTGCTGAGCCTGTTCACGGCCGCCGAGCCGGTGCTGCGGGAGATCCTCACCGACCTGGTCCGCCACGAGACGCAGCTGCCGGACTCCTCCGCCGCCCACGCCGACCTCCTGGAAGCGCTCGAACGTGGCGACCCCGACGCGGCGGTCGCGGCCACGGTCGCCAACCTGGAACCGGTGCTGCGTGGCCTCCGGACCGCCGTGTCCTAAGCCCGGCGTGCCACGATCGCCGTCGCGTCGAGCTCCTCGGAGGTCACCACGCGCGCGGCCAGCCCGGCGCCGGCCGCGGCCCGGGTCAGCAACGGCGCTTGCTGCTCACTCGTTTCGATCAGCAGGCGCCCGCCGGGGGCGAGCCACTCCGGCGCGCCCTCGACGACCCGGCGCGCGATGTCCAGCCCGTCCGCGCCGCCGTCGAGGGCGAGCTGCGGTTCGTGCAGACGGGCTTCCGGCGGCATCAGCGCGACCGCGTCGGTGGGCACGTACGGCACGTTGACCACCAGCAAGTCCACGCGCCCGCGCAGCCCATCGGGCAACGCCTCGTACAGATCGCCCTCGTGGACCTCGCCCGGCACGTTGCGGCGCGCGCACCGCACCGCCGCCGGGTCGAGGTCGGCGGCGTGCAGCTCGGCGAGGTCGAGCTCCGCGGCCAGCGCGGCGCCCAGCGCGCCCGAACCACAGCACAGATCCACCGCCACCGGATGCGGCGGGGCCAGCCGCACCGCCTCCTCGACGAGCAGTTCGGTGCGGCGCCGGGGCACGAACACGCCCGGCTCGACGTGGATGCGCAGGCCGCGGAACCCGGCCCAGCCGAGGACCTGTTCGAGCGGCTCGCCGGCCACCCGCCGGGCGGTCAGGGCGTCCAGATCGGCCGGGCCGGACGCGGCCTCCAGCAGCAGCCGGGCCTCATCCTCGGCGAACACACAGCCCGCCGCCCGCAGACGGCTCACGAGAACGGTTTCGACATCGACGGACACGAAAAGCGCCTTTCAGGGAAACGGGCGCCCGCGACTCACTCGTCGCCGGAGGGGAGCACCCGGGTTGCTGGAACGGAAACGGGTCTCACCTCCTCGGTCGGTCGTGTGATCACCGTACCGCGCCGCCTCAGCGGTGGTGCACGGAGGCGACGCGGTACAGCACCGGCTCGAACGAGCCGATCTGCGCGGCCGCGCGCATGTGCTCCTGGCACTCCGGGTTGGCGAGCATCGCGCGGAACGCCTCCTCGCTCTCCCACTGCGCGTAGTTGGCGACGTGAGTGCCGTCGAGGCTGGCGTGGATGTTGGCCGCGATGAACCCCGGCTGGTGCCGCATGACCTGCTCGGTCGCCTGGTCGAGCACGTCGATGAGCTCCTGCTGCCGCTCGGGCGCCACGGTGAACTGGTTGATCAGCGTGGTGACCCCGGCGGCGGCGTCGATGGTGGAGACGGGCATCGCTTCCTCCTCATGTCAGGACCCTTACATCATGTGTAAGGTACCTGACATGAGTCAAGGGGACGTCACCGCCCGGCCCGGTTACCTCGTCAAGCGGGTCCAGCAGCTGTTCCGCCAGGCCGGCGACGAGCGCCTGCGCGCGGCCGGGCTGTCGATGGCCCAGTACGCGGTGCTGCGCCAGCTGGCCGACCACCCGGAGGTCTCCTCCGCCGAGCTCGCGCGGCTGTGCTTCGTCACCCGGCAGTCCCTCGGCGAGGTGCTCGCCGGGCTGCGCCGCGCCGGCCTGGTCACCGTGGGCGAAGGCGCCTCCGGCCGGGTGCGCCCCGTGCGCCTGAGCGACACCGGGCGCGCCCGGCTGGCCGACGCCGAGGCCGCGGTCGCCGACGTCGAGGACCGGATGCTCGCCGGGCTCGGCGACGGCGACCGGCGGCGGCTGGCCGAGCTGCTGGCCCGCTGCGCGGACAACCTCACTCCGGGCGGCGGATCTCCGGCCGGTCGATGATCCGCAGCCAGGTGCCGTCCGGCTGCCGCCGCGCCACCTGCACCCGCCCCCCGGTGTTGTCGGCGGGCCGGGTCGAGCACAGCGCCAGGTCGCCGTAGTAGACCGTCGGCATCGGCTCCTCGATCTGGAACTCGCCGCCCTGCTCCACCAGCCGCTCCAGCACCTCGCGGATCGCGTCGCGGCCCACTGTCTGCGAGCCCGGCGGGAACGCCAGCACCGCGTCCTCGGCGTACAGCTCGGACAGCGCTTTCGCGTCCCGGGCGTTGGCCCGCTCCACGAACATCACGGCGAGGTCTTCGGGTGTCCTGGCCTTGTCGATCACGTGTCGCTCCTTTCCTCTGACCCCAGCCTGTCCCCGCGAGAGTCAGAAGTCCAAGAGCTGGTAGGTCTCGCCACTAGAATCAACGCTTATGGAACTGCGTCAGCTCGAGTACTTCGTGACGGTCGCCGAGGAGGGCAACTTCACCCGCGCCGCCGAACGCGTGCACGTCGCCCAGCCCGGCGTGTCGGCGCAGGTCAGGCGGCTGGAGCGGGAGCTGGGGCACGAGCTGCTGGACCGGTCCGGGCGCACGGTCCGGCTCACCGAGGTGGGCGCCGCGGTCCTTCCCTACGCCCGCGCGGCCCTGGCCGCCGTCGCCGGGGCGCGGCTGGTCGCCGACGAGTTCCGCGGCCTCGTCCGGGGCAAGGTCGCCTTCGGCATGGTCACCTCGCACAGCTTCGACGTGCCCGGGCTGCTGGCGAGCTTCCACGAGGAACACCCCGGCGTGGAGATCACCCTCGTCGAAGGCCGCTCCGGCGAGCTCGCCGCGGACATCCGCGACGGCCGCCTCGACGCGGCGATCATCAGCCTCGCCACGGACGAACGCCCACCCGGCCTGGACGTCCTCGTCCTCACCGACCAGGCCATCACCGCCGCCGTCAGCCTGGACGACGAGTGGGCCGGGCGCGCCGAGGTCCCGCTCGCGGACCTGCGGGAGCGGCCGCTCATCAGCCTGCCTCCGGGCACCGGCCTGCGCGCCCGGCTCGACGAGGCCTGCGCGGCGCGCGGCATCACCCCGCGGATCGGGTTCGAGGCCGGTCACCCTACGGTGCTGGCCGACCTCGCCGCCCGCGGCCTGGGCGTGGCGATCCTGCCGGACTCGGTCGCCACCACACGCCCCGACCTGCACCCGATCCCGATCACCGACCCGCCGCTGCGCGGCTGCCTCGCCCTGGCGTGGCGCGCGGCCGGTCCGGCGAGCCCCGCCGCGCGGGTGTTCCTCGACCGCGCCCGCGCGCGGCTATGACGGCGGCACGGTGCGCGCCAGCGGGAACACCGAATCCACGACTTCACCCGGCCAGCGCGGTGACCTGCACACCCATCGACCGTCCCGACTGGACAGCCGCGCTGCCGGCGGCTCCCCGCACCAGCAACCGCTGCCCGGGCCGCATCCGGCCGGCCCGGCCGAGCAGTTCGCCGCCGTTGACGCCGGCCGCGTGCACGCGCACCAGCATTTCGCCGGGTTGTGGTGCGTCAGGATCCGAAGCCAGAAAAGGATTCGCCCCGGGTGGCTAAGGTGACGAACATGCCCGCCGAACCTTCTCGGTTACGAGCCGACGCCCGCGGCGAGGACGTGCCGGTCGCCGCGATCGCGCGCCGCGCCGGGGTCGGCGTCGCCCCCGATGCGGCGCTGGCCGCGTCCCGGCGCCTGGTCAGCCTGCCGTTGCCGCCCGTGCCGCTCGGCCTTTGCGGGGTGTGGGGTGCCCGCTGAACAGCCCGCCTGGCGGCCGTCGGACACCGAGTTGTTCACCACCTACGGCGACGCGTTCGTGCCGCGGCGGCGCGAGCAGATCGCCACCGTCTGCGACCTGCTCGACGCCATCCCCGAGCCGCACGTGCTCGACCTGTGCTGCGGCGAGGGCCTGCTGTCCGAGGAGTACCTGCGCCGCGGAACCGCCGGCCGCGTCACCCTGCTCGACGGCTCGCCGGAGATGCTGGACAAGGCCGCCGCCCGGCTCGCGCCGTTCCCCGGCCGGTGGCAGCGGGTGCGGGCGGACATCCACGACCGCGGCTGGCGGCGCGGCCCGTTCGGCGGCGTGATGACCTCGCTCGCGGTGCACCACCTCGACGGCCCCGGCAAGCGCGCGCTCTACCGCGACCTGCACGACATGCTCGTGCCGGGCGGGGTGTTCGTCATGGCTGACCTGGTCGAACCCGTCGGCGCCCGCGCCCGCGAGGTCGCCGCCGCGCACTGGGACCGGGCCGTGTGCGACGCGGGCGGCGACGACGCGGCGCAGGCGTTCGAGGGCGCCGAGTGGAACTACTACCGCCTGCCCGGCCCGGACCCGGTGGACACGCCCTCCTCGATCGCCGAGCACCTGACCTGGCTCGCCGGCGCCGGGTTCGCCGACGTGGACCTGGTCTGGCTGCACGCCGGGCACGCGATCTTCACCGCCACCCGCCCCTGAAAGGACGACGCATGTTCACCGGCCTGTCCGCCTTCCCGCTCACCCCGGTCACCGGATCCGGCATCGACACCACCTCCTACGCGCGGCTCGTCTCCCGCCTCGCCGAGGCCGGGGTGGACTCGATCGGCGCGCTGGGCTCCACCGGTTCCTACGCCTACCTGACCCGGGAGCAACGCGCCGAAGCGGCCAAGATCGCCGTCGACGCGGCGGCGGGCACCCCGGTGATGGTCGGCATCGGCGCCACGGCCACCAGCCAGGTCCTCGCGCTGGCCGAGGACGCCCAGAACGCGGGCGCGGCCGCCGTGCTGCTCGCCCCGGTCAGCTACCAGCCCCTCACCGACGACGAGGTGTTCGGGCTCTACGAAGACGTCACCCGCGAACTGTCGGTCCCGCTGTGCGTCTACGACAACCCGCGCACCACGCACTTCCAGTTCAGCGACGAACTGCACGGCCGCATCGCCGCGCTGCCGAACGTGGGCTCCATCAAGATCCCCGGCGTGCCCGACGACGCCAAGGCCAGGGTGGACGCCCTGCGCGCCCGCATCCCGGACACCGTCCGGATCGGCGTCAGCGGCGACGCTGTCGCGGCCACCGGCCTGGCCGCCGGCTGCGACGTCTGGTACTCGGTCCTGGGCGGCCTGTTCCCGGACACCGCGCGGGCGGTCATGCGCGACCCGGGCGAGTCGGAGCGCCTACGGCCGCTGTGGGACCTGTTCGCCCGCCACGGCAGCATCCGGGTCGTCGCCGCCGCGGCCACCCACCTCGGGTTGACCGGCGAGCGCGTGCTGCCCCGCCCGCTGCGCGAACTCGACGGTGCCGCGCGCCGCGAGGTGATCGACACCCTGCGGGAACTCAACCTGTAGCCCGCCGCGCCCGCAGCACGGTGTCCCGCGTGTACCGGCCGGGCCGGGCGCGCGGCCGGATCTCGTCGGCCAGCACGGTCCACTCCGGACCGAGGAGCGCCGCGACGTCGGCCGGCTGGTAGTAGTCGGCCGGGTCGAAACCCTCGCGTGGCGTCAGCTCCGCGGGGTCGTGGCTCGCGACCAGCACCGTGCCGCCCGGCGCGACCGCGGCGAGCAGACCGCGCAGCACGCCGGGTTCGGCCTTGCGCAGCGGGACGTAGTGGGCCGACACCAGGTCGAAGCAGCCCGCCGGGGGTGACAGCACCGCCAGGTCCGCGTGCATCCACGCCACGCGTCCGGTGTCGTCGGCCGCGGCCGCGCGCTCCAGCGCCACGCGGGAGACGTCGATCGCCGTGACGTGCCAGCCCCGCCGCGCCAGCCACAACGCGTCGGCCCCTTCCCCGCACCCCACGTCCAGCGCCTGCCCCGGCGCCAGATCGGCCACTTCCGTGACCAGCACCTCGTTGGGTTCACCGCTGAACACCCGCTCGCGGCCCCGGTACATCTCGTCCCAGTCCATGACCGCCACCGTGCCCGGCAACTGGCCGGACTGACAAAGTTCTTTGCGGAATCCGCAAAAGCGGGAGCACAGTGGGGGCATGAGCGACGAGTTCGACGCCGTGCTCGGCGCCGTCGGGCCGCGGCTGCGTGAGCTGCGCCGGCGCCGCGGCACCACCCTGACCGCCCTGTCGCAGGCCACCGGCATTCCGGTCAGCACGCTGTCCCGCCTCGAATCCGGGCAGCGCACCCCCGGCCTGAAACTGCTGCTGCCCCTGGCCAAGGCCTACCAGGTGCCGCTCGACGACCTGGTCGGCGCGCCGGCCACCGGCGACCCGCGCGTCTACCCGCGGCCCAGGACCCACCACGGCATGACCGTCATCCCGCTCACCCGCAAACCCGGCGGACTGCAGGCCGTCAAGCACATCCTGCCCGCCGGGCCGTCCGACCTCGAGCCCGATCCCCGCTCGCACGAGGGCTACCACTGGCTCTACGTCCTCAACGGACGGCTCCGCCTCGTGCTCGGCGAGCAGGACCTGGTCCTGTCCGCCGGGGAGGTAGCCGAGTTCGACACCCACCTGCCGCACTGGTTCGGCAACGCCGATGGCCACCCGGCCGAGTTCCTGAGCATCCTCGGACCGCAGGGCGAGCGCTTCCACATCCGGGCCCGCTACCGGCCTTCCTGACCCTCCGGCGGGTTGCGCCGCACCCGGCGGCTGCGCCACGCGCTCGCCAGCCGGGAGTGCGGCTGCCACTCCAGCCCGTTGGGCAGGTTCCACCCGAACTTCACCGCCGCCAGCCGGAACAGCAGCGCACCCACGACCCCGGCCACGACACCCACAAGCGGGGCGCCCAGGTAGTGGCAGACGACCATGGTGGCCGCGACGGCCGCCGCGACCGTGCCGTACAGCGCGTTGCCGCCGAACACCGCCGGCACGCGCCGGAGCATGATGTCCCGCAGCGCGCCGCCGCCGACCGCGGTCGTCGTGCCCAGCAGGATCGCCGGCAGCCAGCCCAGCCCGGCGGCCAGTGTCTTCTGGGCCCCGGTGACCGCCCAGAACCCGATCACCGCCGCGTCCAGCGCCGTGAACAGCTTGTCCCACGCGTTCTCGCTGATCGAGATCACGAACGACAGCAGCGCCCCGGCCAGCGCGGTCGGCAGGTAGGCGTAGTCGGTCAGCGCCACCGGGGTGCCGTGCTGCAGCAGCGTGTCCCGGATGACGCCGCCGCCCAGCCCGGACACGCTGCCCACCACGAGGAACCCGAACAGGTCCAGCCGCTCGCTGCGGGCGATCGCGCCGCCGAGGATCGCGCAGGCGAACACGCCCGCCAGATCCAGGTAGCGCGTCACCTGGTTGATCGCTTCGACCGCCGTTCCAGCCACACCGGCACCCTAGTCCGCAGTGGACGGACGATCAGGACACGGCGAGGCACTCCGCACAGCGCGGCACCTGCTCACCGCCGGGCACGTGCTCGATCGCCGTCCAGATGCGGCGCCGCTCACCGCACCGCGCGATCCGGTACCCCAGGTAGGGCTGCTCGTCGGCGAACAGGTGCGCCCGCCGCTCGTCGGCGAACGGAGCCGGCACGTCCGGCACGAACCACGGCAGCGCCTCGAACAGGCTGAGCTGGTCCTTCGCCTTCACCGCCGGTCGTACTCCGCGCGCGCCCGGTCCACCTCGGGCATGTGCTCCTCGGCCCACTCCTTGAGGTGGCGCATGATGCCGAGCAGCGACCGGCCCAGCGGTGTGAGCTCGTAGTCGACCCGCACCGGGACCGACGGGGTCACCGTGCGGCTCACCAGCCCGTCCCGCTCGAGGTGGCGCAGCGTCTGGGTCAGCATCTTCTGGCTCACCCCGGCGATCCGCGCGGACAGCTCGGAGTACCGCATCCGGCCGGTCAGCCCGAGCGCGACGATCACCAGGCTCGCCCACTTGTCGCCGATCGTGTCCAGCAGCCGCCGGCTGGGGCAGTCCGCGGCGAACGCGTCGAACCGCGCGGGCCGCTCGGTGACCTCCATGGCGCACCTCCGGGTGCCTACCCGACTTCGAAGTGCCTACTTCCCAACGGAGAGTAGGTCCCCGATGGTGGTGCTGTCCACACCAGGGAAGGAACACCATGACTCTCGCACTCGTGTCCCGGCCCGGCGCCACCTCGCCGGTCGCCGAAGTGGTCACGCTGCCCGCGCTCGCGCCCGGCGGGCTGCGGGTCCGGGTCACCGCCGCCTCGGTCGACCCCGTCGACGTCCTCCTCGCCGCCGGGCCTGCCCGCGCGATCTTCGGGTTGACCGGCACGGTCGGGCTCGGCATGTCGCTGACCGGCGTGGTCACCGAGACCGCTGACACCGCCTTCGCGCCCGGAGACCCGATCGCCGCGCTGCATCCCGACTTCACCGCGCCGGTCCGCGCGCACGCCGCGGAGACCGTCCTGCCCGCGTCCGCCGCCGCTCAGCTGCCTGACGGCCTCGATCCGGTCGCCGCCGCCTCCCTGCCGGTCAACGCCCTGACGGCCGCGGAACTGGTGGACAGCCTGGGGCCCGCCGGCGGGCGGAGCCTGCTGGTGACCGGCGCCGCCGGGGGTGTCGGCGGGTACGCCGTCGCGCTGGCCGCCCACGCCGGCTGGACCGTGACCGGCCTCGCCCGCGAATCCGACCGGGCCTTCGTGCTGCGGGCCGGGGCGCGCGAGCTGGTCACGCAGGTGCCGGGCCCGTCGTTCGACGCCGTGGTCGACGCCGCCGTGCTGCACCGGGCGGCGTTGCCCGCCTTGCGCGATGGCGGGGCGTTCGCCGGCGTGCCCTCGGCGTCTCCGGCTAGTCCCGAACGGGACATCTCGATATCGATCTCGAGCGTCCAGCCCGACGGCGCCCGGCTCGCTCGTCTGCTCGGCCTGGCCGCGTCCGGGGTGCTGGAGTTGCGGGTCGCCGGCCGCGTGCCGCTGACCGACGCCGCCGTCGCCTATGACAAGGTGGCCGGCGGCGGCCAGCGCGGCCGATGGCTGCTCGTGCCGTGACGGGTCAGGCCCAGTCCCACTTCGCGCCGAACGCCAGCAGCTCGTCGCGGTGCTCCAGCCGCGCGACCCACTCCGGCGGCCAGGCTGCGGCGCCGTGGCAGGCGCCCGCGAACGCGCCGGCCAGCGCGGCGATCGAGTCCGAGTCGCCGGAGGTGCAGGCGGCGCGCCGCAGCGCGAGCACCGGGTCGCCGGGGAACAGCAGGAAGCACAACAGCCCGGTAGCCAGGGCCTCCTCGGCGACCCAGCCCTCGCCGGTGGCCAGGCACGGGTCGGTGTCCCGGTCGCCGTCGCGCACCGCCGCGTCCAGGCGATCCAGGGCGGCCAGGCACTCGTCCCAGCCGCGGGCGATGAACTGCTCCGGCGAGGAGTCCCCGGCGCGCGTCCACAGGTCGCCCAGCCACCGCTCGTGGTAGGTCTCGCGGTGCTGGACGGCGTAGTCGCGCAACTCCCCGGGCAGGCCGGCCGGTTCGGCGCCCTCGGCCAGCAGGTGCACAGCGTGTGCGGTGAGATCGGCGGCGGCGAGCCCGGTGGGGTGGCCGTGGGTGAGGCCCGCCTGCAACTGGGCGGCGCCCGCGCGCTGCTTGCTGTCGATCCCGGGCAGCAAACCCAGTGGCGTGACCCGCATGTTCGCCCCGCAGCCCTTCGAGGTGATCTGACTGGCTTCCGGCCACGGGTGACCGGCCTCCAGCAGGCGGCAGGCCCGCAGGCAGGTGGCGCCGGGGGCGCGGTTGTTGTCGGGCGAGCGCAGCCAGGTGACGAACTCCGCCCGCAACGGCGGCTCGAACCGCTCCGGCTCCAGTTCGCCCTGGATGGCCGCGCGGGCGACGGCCAGCGCCATCTGGGTGTCGTCGGTGATCAGCGCGACGGGGCCGGGCAGGTCCATCTCCCGCCACGGCCCGTGTGCGGCGAGGATCGCCGGCACGCCCTGGAACTCGGTCGGCGCGCCGAGCGCGTCGCCCAGAGCGAGGCCCAGCAGCGAGCCGGTGGCCGGTTGCCTGGTCATGAACGTCGTCCTTCCGTCGGTCGGAGCAGCGGCGGGTGCAGCGTGGCGGCGCCACCCGCCCGGTAGAGCGCGGCGGGCTTGCCGCGCCCGCCGGTCAGCCGGGACGCGCCTGCCACGGGCGTGACGAACCCCGGGGTGGCGAGCACCTTGCGCCGGAAGTTCGCCGGGTCGAGGCCGGTCCCCCACACGGCCTCGTAGACCCGGCGAAGCTCGCCGAGGGTGAACTCGGGCTCGCAGAACTCCGTCGCCAGGCCCGTCCGTTCGAGGTCCCCGCCGATCCGGTCGTGGGCGTCGGCCAGGATGCGGTCGTGGTCGAAGGCGAGCGGCCCCTGCTCACCGAACGGCACCCAGGCGGCCCGTGCCGCGTCACCGCCGCCGGCCGGCTCCGGCGCGCCCGGCACGAGCGCGGCGAAGGCCACCGAGACGACCCGCATCCGCGGATCCCGGTCCGGCTCGCTGTAGGTGCGCAACTGTTCCAGGTGCAGCCCCGCGACCTCGGCGAACCCGGTCTCCTCGGCCAGCTCCCGCCGGGCCGCGGCCTCCGCGGACTCGTCCGGCATCAGGAACCCGCCCGGCAGCGCCCACCATCCCGCGAACGGCTCCGCACCCCGCTCCACGAGCAGGATCCAGAGCCGCCCCGCGCGCACGGTGAACACCGCGAGGTCGACCGTCACCGCGAAGGGCTCGTACGCGTGCTTGTCGTACATCCACCCCCCTTATTGGTCTAAGTGACTATAAACCATCCGGGCGCCGGGGTGTGAGGCCGAGCGCGGTGAGGGCACCGAGGCCGGCGGCAGCGGCGATGAACCACCAGGCGCCCGCGAAGCCCGTCGTCGTTCCGGGGTCCGGGGTGTCGAGTGTGCCGAGCACCGCGACCAGGACCGCCACGCCCAGGACGTACCCCAGCTGGCGGCCCGTGTTGACCACCGCGCTGCCGGTCGCGGCCTGCGCGGGCGGCAGGCTCGCCGTCGCGGCGGCCATCAGGCTCGGCAGTGCCAGCCCGATGCCGACGCCGGTCACGATCCATCCCGGCAGGACGTCCGTGGCGAACCGCGCCTGCGCCGAAGCGTTCCAGGCCAGCATCACCGCACCCAGGCAGAACACCAGGTTGCCCACCGCCACCAGCACACCGACCGGCATCCGGTGCACCAGCCGCTGGCCGACCATCGCGAAGATCGGGACCATCAGCGGCCCCGGCAGGATCGCGACACCGGTAGCGATCGCGCTGTAGCCGGCGACGTTCTCCAACCACAGCACGACACTGGGGAACAACGCCCCGAACGCCGTGCAGAACACCACGGCCGTGACGTTCGCCCACACGAAGGCCGACACCCGGAACAGGCCCGGCTCCACGACCGGCGCCGGGTGCCGCAGCACCCGCACCACCAGCAGTGCGATACCGGCCACCGCGACGCCGAACGCAACCAGCGCCGCCACGCTGACCCAGCCCCACTCGCCGCCCTTCACCAGCCCGAGCGCGAGCGCCCCGATCGCGACCGCGAGCACCACGGCGCCGAGCACGTCGGGCAGCCGGGTGACCGACTCGTCCCGGGACTCCGGCACCAGGCGCACCGCCGCGACGAACGCCACCACACCGACCGGCACGTTGATCAGGAACACCCAGTTCCACGACAGCTCGACCAGCGCCCCGCCGACGACCGGGCCGAGCGCGGCGGCGAACGAGCTGGTGGTGGCCCACACCTTCACCGCACCCGCGCGCCGCTCGGGCGGCAGGGCGGTCAGCAGCAGGCCCAGACTGGCCGGGGTCAGCGCGGCGGCGCCGGCGGCCTGCAGCACCCGGAACGCGACCAGCCACCACAGCCCGGGCGCCATCGCGCAGCCCACGCTGGCGAGGGTGAACACGGTCAGCCCGACGAGGAAGCCCGCCTTGCGGCCGTGCCGGTCCGCCAGCCGCCCGGCCGGGATCAGCAGCGCCGCGTAGACGATCGTGTAGGCGTTGAGCACCCAGCTCAGGTCCGCCAGCGAGGAGCCGGCGAAGCTCGCGCCGATGTCGGTGAACGCGACGTTGACCACGAAGACGTCCAGCATCGCCATGAACGCCGCCAGGCACAGCACGACCACGATCGCGGTGTCCCGCTGCCGTGTCCCGGTCACCAGTGTTGCTTCTGACATGAAGATCTCCGCTTCCCCAGGCTGACTACACCTTTGTGTAGCCAGCGGCTGACTATACATGGGTGTAGTCAGCGAGGGGTAGCATCGGTGCCATGCCCGCCGTGATGGAAGGTCCGCTCGCGGATCTCAGCTCGTGGAAGACCGACCACTGCTCGCTGGTCAAGGCCCTGGAGATCGTCGGCACGAAGTCGGCGCTGCTCATCCTGCGGGAGGCCTTCTACGGCACCACGCGGTTCACCGCCTTCGCCGAGCGGATCGGCATCACCGAGACGGCCGCGGCCCGGCAGCTGCGGAACCTCACCGAAGCCGGACTGCTCGACAAGCAGCCCTACCGCGACGCGGGCGGCCGCACCCGCGACGAGTACGTGCTCACCGAAATGGGCCGCGACCTGCTGCCGGTGGTGATCGGCCTGATGCAGTGGGCGGACAAGCACCTGCAGGACGGCGGGCCGCCGCTGCTGTACGTCGAGCACGAAACCGGAGCCCCGGTGAAGGCCGGCCTCCACACCGACGACGGGCAGCCGGTCGAACTGGAGGAACTGGGGGTCCGCCTCAACCCGGCGTGGCGCCGGCCGCGCTCGGACAGCTGATCAACCACGCTGCCCGGTTGAGACCGCCGGCTGGCGGTGCCGGTAGCGACGTGGGCAGCCTGGCCCGCCGTTTCGGCCAGTGTGGGCCGCCACGGTCAGATCATGGGCGGTGCCGCTGCCGACGGCTCCCGCGGAGCGGTGTCGGGACTGGTACGGCGCGGGGCGTGGCACTGGAGGCGGCCGGGGTGGTGTCGGCGAGCAGGGTGCGCAACCGGGCAGGCAGGTTCACCCCGGGGTCGGCCAGTGCGCCGGCCGGACGAGCAGGACATGTGCCGGAGCCGTCGGCGGCTCCTGCAGACCAGCGTCGGGACAGGTACGGCGCGCGGCGCGGCGCCGCTAGCCGGAAGCAGCCGGCGCGGTGTCGGCCAGCAGGGTGCGCAACCGGACAGGTAAATCCCCCCGGGGTGGACCAGTGCGCCGGCCGCCACGGTCAGGTCACGGGGCGGTGTCGCTGTCGGCGGCTCCTGCCGAGCGGTGTCGGGACTGGTGGGGAGCGGTGCCCGGCGCCGCTAACTGGAGGCAGTCGGCGCGGTGTCGGCGAGCAGGGTGCGTAACCGCGCAGGTAGGTCCGCCCCGGAGTCGGCCAGTGCGGTCAGCACGCCCTCCCGCAGGGTGGACAGCCGCGCCGCGGTGGCATCGGCCGTGCGGGTCGCCGTCGTGGCGGTGGTGCGGGCTTCGGTGGCTGCTGTTTCGGCTCGGGCGGCCGCCGTGGCCAGCTCGGCGGCGCGTTCGCGGGCAGCCCTCAGCGCTTCCTCGTGCTGTTCGCGCAGCGCGGCAATCCGCTCGTCGTGCTCGGCCTGCCAGCGCTCGCGGTCCTCGCGGTGCTTCGCGCGCTCCTCGGACAGCGTCCGGTCGTGGCGGGCGCGCAGCTGTTCGAGGTCCTCGTGGTGCTGCGTCGCCAGGTCGCGCAGATCAGTTTCGAGTTGCCGTGCCCGGACGTGGGCCGCTTCGGCTTCGCTGGCCCGGGCGGCCGCCGCGGCGGTGAGTTCCTCGATGCGCGCCGCCGCGGTCTCGGCCGCCTGGCGGTGCTCGGTTTCGAGCTGGTCCAGCCGCTCCCGCAGCTGGCGGATCTCGCCCTCGGCGGTGAGCCGGTCAGCGATCGCGCGCTGGGCCTGACCCCGGTCGGCCGCGGCGCGCTCCTCGGCTTCCGCCGCGCGCTTGCCGGCGGCCTCCGCCCGGTCGGCTGCTTCCGCGGCCGCCGCCTCCGCCTCGACGGCGCGCTGCTCGGCGGCGTCCGCCCTGGCCTCGGCGTCGGCGCGCGCGGCTTCGGCTTCCGTGACCCGCTCCCGCGCCTCGGCGATCTCGGCGTCGAGCCGCCCGTCCAGCGCGGCGAGGGTCTGCTGCAACGGCGCGATCTCCGCCAGCGCCCGACTCACGTCCCGGCCGACGGCGGCCACGTCCAGCCCCGGCATCGCCGGCCCGTAGGCGGCGTACGCGATCTGGTCGGCCTCGTCCAAACGCGCGCACGTCACCTCCCGGCCGCGCTCGTCGACCGCCCACAACGTCGTGCAGTACTCCCCCGGCCGCCCACCGCGCGGCCCCGGCTGCTTCCGCGGGTGCCGGCGGCAGTACCGGCACAGCGCCGGATCGGACACGGTCTCCCGGCTTCCCGTGGCGTCCCTGCGAGGCGGTGGTGGGGGTGTTTCCTGCATAACCGCAGGTTATCAGTTTAAGTTAGGATAACGCTAACTTGGGGTTTGGGTAACTAAACCACAAGCAAAGCAGAACCGCGATAATCACGGTTATCGCGGAGGCAAGACAGACAGGGGAAGGGGCGTGAAAAGCCGCGATCGTCACTGTGACGAAACGACCCGGGCTCAGGAGTAGGCCGCAGACCGCGGGCTCCGAACCCTCCGACCGGTGGTCCGATACCTCGCGAGCATCAGGAGAACCTTGAGGCAGAATCCAGGACGTGACCGGCGACGACACCATCGAACTGGCGCCGTTCGCGCCGCGGCCGCTGCCCGCCCGCGCGCCGGCTCCCGACGTGCTGCGGGCCTGGCTCGACGAGGCGGTCGCCGAACTGCCCGCGCTGCCCGGGAAGCTGACGGACCGGCACGGGCCGCGGGCGATCACCCACGCGTGGCTGCTGGCGATGAAGAGCCACCAGACCCGCCGTTCCTACTGGCGCGGTCTCGGGTTGTGGCTCTCCTACTGCGACTGGCACCGCGTCGACCCGCTGGCCGCCCGCCTCGCCGACGTGCGGGACTGGATCGCCCTGCTCGACCCCGGCAGCCCGGTCACCCACAACGCCCGACTGGCCGCCGTCAGCTCGTGGTACACCGAGCTGATCGACAACCGCGTCCACGACGACAACCCGGCGCGGCTGGTCCCCCGCCACAAGCGCGACCAGGAGTCCCAGACCCGAGCCCTCACCTACGAGGAACTCCTCGCCCTCCTCGGTCACGCCCGGGACCGCGCCGCGCAGCTCGGCACCGAAGCCGCGCTGCGCAACCTCGCCATCCTGGAGATCATGGCCACCACCGCGGTGCGGTCCGGCGCGATCCTGCACGCCCGCTGCGGCCCGGACGGCGACCTGGGTGTCGACCACGGCCACCGGATCCTGCGCTACGTCAACAAGGGCGGGCACCGCAAGACCGCCGACATCCTCGGCCGCGCCGACACCGCCCTCGGCGACTACCTGGCCGCCCGCGCCGCGCGCGAAGGCAAGCCGGTCGCCGAGCTGTCCGGCTGGCTGTTCGCCACCCGCACCGGCACACCCCTGACCTCCCGCGACCTCGGCAACCTCCTGCGGGAGACCGCGCGCGGCGCCGGTCTGGACCAACCTGACGACGTCGTCCCGCACTCGCTGCGGCACACCGTCCTGACCCTCGGCTACGAGAAGGGCGTCTCGGTCGAGGACCTGGCCGACCTCGCCGGCCACGAAAGCGTTGCCACCACACTGATCTACGTGCGCCGCAGCCGACGCCGCCAGACCACGCAGATGCTCGCCGACCTCACCGGCGGAACCACGACTGAGACATCGGAACCCGCCGAACAGCGCCACCTCCGGCTGGTGCGCGACGCGTGACTTGACACCGTGCCCGTGGCGTGACTGACTACCCCCCGTGCACAACTCAGTTCTGAGCGGGTTCTCCTACCTCGAATGTCCGCGCTGGCACGAGGACCGCATCTGGTTCGCCGACTTCTACACCCACCTCGTGCAGTCCAGCCTCGAGGACGGCAGCGATCTGCGGGTGGAGGCCGAGGTGCCCGGTCAGCCCTCCGGGCTCGGCTGGCTGCCCGACGGCCGGCTGCTGGTCGTCTCGATGCGCGACGCCCGCCTGCTGCGCCGCGAGCCCGACGGCACCCTGGTCACCCACGCCGACCTGTCGGCCCACGTGACCGGGCACCCCAACGACATGGTCGTCGACGCCCAGGGGCGCGCCTACGTCGGCAACTTCGGGTTCGACCTGATGAACGGCGCCCCGGTGGCGCCGGCGAACCTGCTGCGTGTCGACCCGGACGGCAGCGTCACCGTCGTCGCCGAGGACCTGTGGTTCCCCAACGGCAGCGTCATCACCGACGACGGCGTGCTGCTGGTCGACGAGACCTTCGGCAACCGGGTGACCGCCTTCGACATCGCCGCCGACGGGTCGCTGACCAACCGCCGCGTGTGGGCCGAGTTCGGCGAGCCGCTCACCGAGCGCGAGTTCGAGAAAGCGCTTCCCCAGCTCGCCGTCGCGCCGGACGGCTGCTGCCTCGACGCCGAAGGCGCCCTGTGGGTGGCCGACGGCATCGGCGGCAGGCTGCTGCGCGTCCGCGAGGGCGGCGAGATCGCCGACGAGATCCGGCCGGGCACCGGGGTGTTCGCCTGCATGCTGGGCGGCGCCGACGGCCGCACGCTGTTCGCGTGCGCGGCACCGGACTTCAACGAGCACGCCCGCAAGGACGCCCGGGAAGCGAGCCTGCTCGCCTTCCGCGTCGAGGTCCCGCACGCCGGGCGCCCCTGAGGGCGTCGTGGTCCGGCGTCCGCACGGGGATCGCGGGCGCCGGACCGATCCTCCGTGGCCGCCGTCGGCCCCCGCCGGGGACTGGGGCGTGTTTCGGAAGTGGCCTGCGCGGCGGTGCGGGTAGCGGCCCCGCCCGCCGGCCCGACCACCAGGTCGGCGCTACCGCGCCAGAAACTCCCACCGGGCATCCACCGCCAACCTCGACGGACGCGCTCCGCGCGGCTCTGCCCGTTCAAACCCGCGGCGGAGGCCCACTGTAAGCGGCTCCGCCGCTGGGAAAACAGCGCCTAACCCCAGACGGCCGTGACCTCCGCGGCCACCCGCACGGCCTGGTCGTACCCGGCGCGCGCGGCCGCGTCGCGGACCGACGGGTCCAGCAGGTTCGGCCCGATCGCCTCGGCCGCCGGCGCGTCCGGGGCGAGCACCAGCACCGCCGCGCCGTCCCGCCGCAGCGCCGCCACCTGCTCGTCCAGGTCGGTGTTGCCGGGCACCTCGGTCACCCGCAGCACCAGCACCCGGTCGCAGCCGGCGGCGAGGTCGGCGTTCTCCATCGACCGCACCCCGCCGTCGATGTAGCGGCGGCCGCCGATCGTGACCGGCGGCCAGGTGCCCGGCACCGCGCAACTGGCCGCGACCGCGTCCACCAGCGACACCCCGGACTCCGCGGTGAACACCCGGTCGTCGCCGGTCGCCGCGTCCACCGCCACGATGTGCAGGGCCGCCGCGGGCCAGTCGTGGACCGGCAGCCGCGCCTCGATCACCTTCAGCCGGTCGGCCTCCGGCACGGTCCGCGCCGCCAGGGCCAGGTCACCGATCCGCCGCCGCGCGTCCTTCGCGTCGGTCGCGCCGCTCACCGCCGCGCCGAACATCTCCGCGATCGTCTCGGCGTCGACGTCGGCCGGGATCTCCGGCGACTGCAGCGCCGGATCCACCTGCCGCCGGAACAGCTCGGCCAGCGCGGTGCCGCTGGTGATCTGCGCCGCCACCGTCGATCCGGCGGAGGTGCCGACGAACCGGTCCGCGCCGAGAACGTCCACTCCGGACTCCGACAAACCGTGCAACAGGCCGGTTTGCCACGCGATTCCGGCCACACCGCCACCACCGAGCACGAGCGCACGCGTCATGCGCCGATCCTAGGCCCCCGCGTGGCTCCGGCGAGAGCGCCGTTGACGAGGAGCAGCCAGGTCCCGCACACGCAGCGGCGGTAGTCGACGCGCCCTGCCGACACCGGGTGGCTCGACCCGGCGCGGAGCAGTTCGGACAGCGGCCACTGGCAGCGGGGGCAACGTTCGTCGGTCATGACCCCAGCGTGCTGTAATGGGTCAGTGCACTTCAACCCTTACGGCGGACCGGCCGCGCAGGTCGCGGCCGGCCTGGTCAACATGCCGGACGCCGCCGCGCCCGAGCTGCTGCGGATGATGCGCGAGGCGGGCATGTCGCTGACCCGGCTCACCGAAGCCGACGCGGCCCAGGCGCGGGCGTGGGGCCGCCGGATCCGCGCGGTGTTCGCCGAACCCGATGCCGACCGGCGGATCGACCTGGTCAACGAGCTGCTGGCGGAAACCGCGTGCCGTCCGTTCATCTCCTGCCACGACGGCTTGCCCGCGCACCTGCACTACGCCGGCGAGGACGACACCCTGACCCGCCGGATCCGGGCCTTCACCGCGGGCGGGCTGGCCCACCTGCTGTGCGAAGACGCCGGGCGGATCGGCGCCTGCGCCCGCGAGGGCTGCGACTTCGTCTTCGTCGACACCTCCCGCAACGGCCGCCGCCGGTTCTGCTCCACCCGCTGCGCGACCCGCGTCCACGTCGCCGAACACCGCGCCCGCGCCACCTAGGTGCCGCGCGTCACACCGCGCCATGTCACGAACGGGCCGGCACCTCCCATCTCGTGGTCGTCAACAGCCGACGAGGAGGCGACAACGATGACCACCCACAAGGTTCTGGTGCTGGGCGCGGGGTACGCGGGCACGGCCGCGGCGATCCAGCTCGCGGCACGCACGAAGGGCCGCGACGACGTCGAAGTGACCCTGGTGAACGCGCACGAGATGTTCACCGAGCGGCTGCGACTGCACCTGACCGCCACCGGGCAACAGGTCGCGGAGCTGAGCATCCCGGAACTGCTGGACGGCACGGGCGCGCGGTTCGTGCGCGGCTGGGTCACCGCGCTCGACCCGGACACCAGGACCGTGCGCGTAGACGACGACCGGGTGCTGCGCTACGACACGCTGGTGTACGCCCTCGGCGGCGTGGCCGACAGCGTCACCGTGCCGGGCGTCGAGGAGCACGCGCACACCCTGAACAGGCCGGAGGACGCCGAAGTGCTGGCCGGCCTGCTGGCGCGCCTCGAGCAGGGCACGGTCGTGGTCGCAGGCAACGGGCTCACCGGCGTCGAATCGGCCGCCGAGATCGCCGAGCAGCACCCGCGGCTGCGGGTCGTCCTGCTGGGACGGGGCGAGCCGGGCGCGACGATGAACCACAAGGCCCGGGCCCACCTCCACGCCGCGCTCGAGCGGCTGGGCGTCGAGGTGCGCACCGGCGTGGAGGTGACCAAGGTGCTCCCGGACGCCGTCGAACTGGCCGGCGGCGAAACGATTCCCGCCGACGCCGTCCTGTGGACCAGCGGCACCCGCGTCGCGCCCCTCGCGGCCGCCGCCGGGCTGGCCGTCGACGACCGCGGCCGTGTGATCACCGACGCGACGCTGCGGTCGGTTTCGCACCCGGACGTGCACGCGGTCGGCGACGCGGCCGCGATCAGCCAGGGCTACGGCGTCCTGCACGGCACCTGCCAGAGCGGGATGCCGACCGGCGTGCACGCCGCGGTGTCGATCCTGCGCGCCCTGGCTGGCAAGGAACCGAAACCGTTCCGCTTCGGCTACTACCACACCCCGGTCAGCCTCGGCCGCCACGACGCCGTCGTGCAGTTCACCCACCCCGACGACAGCCCGCGGCGGATCTGCCTCACCGGCAGGCTCGCCGCCCGGTACAAAGAAGCCGTGACCGCCTCGCCCTGGCCGACGTACCTGCGCATGAAGAAGATGCCCGCTTCGGGCGCGTTCTGGCCCCGCGGCGGCCGCTTCACCCGGGGCGCCCGGTGACCGAGGCGTTCCACCAGCACCGCAACCTGCTGTTCGCGGTGGCCTACCGGGTCCTCGGCAGCGCCGCCGACGCCGAGGACGTCGTGCAGGACGCGTGGATCAAGTGGTCCGCCGCGGACCGCTCCCAGGTCGCCGACCCGAAGGCCTACCTGGCGCGGATCGTGTCCAACCTGGCGCTGGAACGGCTGCGGTCGGCCCGGCACCAGCGGGAGACCTACGTCGGGCCGTGGCTGCCGGAGCCGATCCTCACCACCGCCGACAGCGCGGACGCGGTCACCGGCGCGGATTCGGTGTCCACGGCGATGCTGGTGGTGCTGGAGACGCTGAGCCCGCTGGAACGCGCGGTCTTCGTCCTCAAGGACGTGTTCGGGTTCAGCCACGCCGAGATCGGCGAGGCGGTGAACCGGTCGGAAGCGGCGGTGCGGCAGGCCGCGCACCGGGCGCGCGAGCACGTGCGGGCCCGCCGCCCGCGGTTCCCGGCCGACCGCGCGAAGCAGCGCGCGGTCACCGAGCGGTTCCTCGCCGCCGCGACCGGCGGTGACGTCAACACCCTGATGGAACTGCTGTCCCCGGACGTCACGCTGTGGACCGACGGCGGCGGCAAGGTCCGCCAGGCCCTGCGCCCGGTGACCGGCGCGGAGACGGTGGCGGGCTGGTTCGCCGCCATCGGCACCGTCACCTACCAGGGTGTCGCGCCCGCGGACGTGGTCACGGAACTGACCGAGATCAACGGCGGCCCCGGGCTCGTCTTCCACGGCCCGGACCGCGTGCTGGCCACGGTCACCTTCGACTTCGACGCCGAAGGCCGCATCACCACACTGCACAACGTGGCCAACCCGGACAAACTCGGCGCGGTCGCGGCCGGCACGGTGCACGGTCTCGGGCCGTCCGGGACGGTCGCCTAAAGTGCTGAGCATGTACAAGCGTTTCGTGGCCCTCGGCGACTCCTTCACCGAGGGCGTCGGCGACGAAGACCCCGCGCGCCCGAACGGCGTGCGGGGCTGGGCCGACCGGGTGGCCGAGCAGCTGGCGGCCGCCGACCCCGGGTTCCGCTACGCCAACCTCGCGATCCGCGGACGGCTGCTCGACCAGGTGCTCGCCGAGCAGCTCGAACCGGCACTGGCGCTGCAACCCGACCTGGTGTCCATCTACGCGGGCGGCAACGACCTGCTGCGCCCCAAGGCCGACATCGACGCCCTCGCCGCGCGGTTCGAGAACGCCGTCGAGCGGCTCGCCAAGACCGGCGCCACCGTGCTGCTGTTCATCGGGGTGGACGGCGCCGAGGACCCGGTGTTCCGGAAGCTGCGCGGACGCACCGCGATCTACAACGAGCACACCCGCGTGATCGCCGCCCGGCACGGCGCGCACGTGGTGGACATGTGGGGCATGCGGCAGCTGCGCGACCGGCGCCTGTGGTCGGCCGACCGGCTGCACCTCAACGCGCTGGGCCACACCGAGGTCGCGATCGCCGTGCTCGACGTGCTCGGCCGGCCGCACGACCTCCCCCCCGCCGCGCTCGGGCCGCGGGAGCTGGTGGACCGGCGGCGGCAGCGCGCGGAGAACCTGCAGTGGGGACGGGAACACGTGCTGCCCTGGATCGGCCGCCGCCTGCGTGGCGAGTCCTCCGGCGACACCCTGTCCGCGAAACGACCGGTGCTGCTGCCGCTCGAGTGATCAGCGGGGACGCAACCCGTCGAAGACGATCCCCAGCGCGCGGGCGCGCAGCCCGGCGTCGTCGCCGACGTGCTCGGCCGCGCGGGAGGCGCCGACCATCAACGCGATCAGCTCGGCGACCCCCACGTCCTCGCGCACCGCGCCCGCCTGCTGCGCCCGCGACAGCAACGCGCCCAGCGCATCCCGCACCTTCGCACCGACCTCCGCGGCGAGCCGGGGCACCTCGGCCCCGGCCGCGGCCAGCGCGTCGGCGTAGGCGTTCTTCGCCGCGGACACCTCCGCCCAGCGCGCGAGGAATCCGAAGAAAGCGCTCTCCGGATCGGCCGCGGCGGCGAAGGACTGCGCCTCCTCCGCGAACCGGCGCATCCGGTCGGCCAGCACCGCCTCCAGCAGCGCCTCCTTGGTCGGGAAGTGCCGGAACACGGTCCCGATGCCCACGCCCGCCTCCCGCGCGACCTCCTCGGTCGGCGCGCCGGTGCCCCTCGCGGCGAACACCGTCTCGGCGGCGGCCAGCACGCGCGCCCGGTTGCGGCGGGCGTCGGCGCGCAGCGGCCTCGGTTCCGTCATGCGGCGCATCGTAGAGCTTCGTGAGGTACCGCCGGAACGCGGCGAGCGGTGGTGATTCCCGGTCTGCCTCTGGACATCGTCACTCCGGTGAGGGATCGTCTTCGGGAAGTGAAGCCGATCACAGGAGGCTCGGCGACATGGTCCTCGGACGCGACGAAGCGGACACCGTTCTCCAGGCACAGACCAGCCAGAAGACCACCCAGGTGCGGCGCGCGGCCTTCGCCAGCGCCATCGGCACGACCATCGAGTGGTACGACTTCTTCCTCTACAACACGGCCGCGGCGCTGATCTTCCCGCAGCTGTTCTTCCCCGCCTCCTCCAGCTACGCGGGGGCGATGCAGTCCTTCGCCACCTACGCCGTCGGCTTCGCCGCACGGCCGATCGGCGCGGCGATCTTCGGCTACTGGGGCGACCGGATCGGCCGCAAGACCACGCTCGTGGTCACGCTGCTGATGATGGGCATCGCCTCGGGCGTGGTCGGGGTGCTGCCCGGCGCGGCCACCATCGGGATCGCCGCGCCGCTGATCCTGGTGACGCTGCGGCTGATCCAGGGCATCGCGATCGGCGGCGAGTGGAGCGGCTCGGTGCTGCTCGCCATGGAGTGGGGCGATCAGCGCAAGCGCGGGCTGCTCGGCAGCTTCGCGCAGGTCGGTGTGCCGGTCGGGCTCGTGCTCGGCACCGGCGGCATGACCCTGCTGTCCGCGGTGCTGCCGGAGGAGGCGTTCGACTCGTGGGGCTGGCGGCTGCCGTTCCTGGCCAGCCTGCTGCTCGTCGCCGTCGGACTGGTGATCCGGCTACGCATCCTGGAGACCCCGATGTTCGCCAAGGTCGTGGCGCAGAAGCGGACTTCGCGCAGCCCGGTGGCCGACGCGGTGAAGCACCACTGGCGGGAGATCCTGCTCTCGGCCGGGTTGCGGTTCAGCGAGCAGATGCCGTTCTACCTCTACACCAGCTACGTGCTGGTGTACGTGGTCGCCGAGCACGGTTACTCGAAGACGTTCGTGCTCAACGCCGTCCTGCTCGGCGCGGCGGTGGAGCTGGCGCTGATCCTGTGGTTCTCGCAGCTGTCCGACCGGATCGGCCGCAAACGGGTGTACCTGACCGGGGCGGTGCTGACCGGGCTGCTGGCGTTCCCGTACTTCGCGGTGCTGAAGAACGGCGGCGAGGTGCTGATCTTCGTCGCGGTCGTGGTGTCGATGATCCCACACGCCATGCAGTACGGGCCGCAGGCCGCGTTGATCGGCGAGAGCTTCCCGACGCACCTGCGCTACGGCGGCGCCGGGCTCGGCTACCAGCTGGCGTCGGTGTTCGCGGGCGGCCCGGCGCCGCTGCTGGCGACCTGGCTGCTGCACACCACCGGGACGCCGTACTCGATCTCGGCCTACGTGGTGCTCTCGGCGGTGGTCACGATCGTCTGCGTGGCGCTGCTGAAGGACCGCTCGCGAGCCGACATCACCGACGACGCGGTCTACCGGCGCTGACCCACTGGTACCAGCCGAGCGCGGCGAGCACGGCGAGGGCGATCCCGTAGGGCAGCCAGTTCGACCGGGCGCCCAGCGCCCCGGCCAGTCCGGGCACGAGGATCGCCAGTGCCACCACGGTGGCCAGCACCGACCCCCACAACAGGCGCCGCCGTTGCGCGGCGGGCGCGGGCTCTTCACTCACGACTCCAGGATGACACCCGGCCCACCGGCCGGAGACCACGCTCCGCCAAGCGTGGCACCCGGTCCGCGGATGGGGGCAAAAAGAAAAAGGGGCCGCACCGGATTCCGGTGCGGCCCCGAGTGGGACTACTGCTGCGGCGGCGCGGGTGGCGGCTGCTGCGGCGGGTACTGCGGCCGCGGCGGGTTGCCGTAGTGCTGGCCCGGGCTGCGCGTCGGCAGCTGGCCCTGCTGTCCGCCCGCCGTGGGGAACTGCGGTTGCGGCGTGGTCGGCGGCGAGATCGGCTCCGGCGCCACCGGGGGCTCCATGGCGGGCGCCTCCTGCGCCTCCTCGGTCACCGGGTTGCCGCGCAGCGCGCTGGTCGCCTGCGGGGCCGGCGGCTGCGGCTGGTGCGACAGCGGGCCGGGCACCTCCTGCCGCGCCACCGCCTCGGCCTCGCGCACCGCCTCGGCGATCCGCGGGTCGGTGGAGGTGTCGAACCAGCTGGCGACCTCTTCGTCGTCCAGTGTCGGCGGCTCGGCGCCATCCGTCTCGGCCGGCTCGTACCGGAACACGCCGTCGGCGTCCTGCTTGGCGAACGCGCGGGCGAACTGCTGCAGCGCGTTGCCGTAGTCGCTGGGCACCAGCCACACCTTGTTCGCGTCGCCCTGCGCCATCTGCGGCAGCGTCTGCAGGTACTGGTAGGCCAGCACCTCCGGCGTCGGCTTGCCCGCCTTCACCGCGGCGAACACCTTCTCGATCGCCTTGGCCTGGCCCTGCGCCTGCAGGTAGCGGGCCGCGCGCTCACCCTGCGCCCGCAGGATCCGCGACTGCCGCTCCGCCTCGGCCGCCATGATGGTGGCCTGCTTGGCGCCCTCCGCGGCGAGGATCTGCGACTGCTTCTGCCCCTCCGCCGTCTTGATCTGCGCTTCCCGCTGACCTTCGGCGTTGAGGATCATCGCGCGCTTCTCCCGGTCGGCGCGCATCTGCTTCTCCATCGAGTCCTGGATGGACGGCGGCGGGTCGATCGCCTTGAGCTCGACCCGCGCCACGCGGATGCCCCACCGGCCGGTGGCGTCGTCGAGCACGCCGCGCAGCTGGTTGTTGATCTGGTCGCGGGAGGTCAGCGCCTGCTCCAGCGTCATGCCGCCGACCACGTTGCGCAGCGTCGTGGTGGTCAGCTGCTCGACACCGACGATGTAGTTGGAGATCTCGTACACCGCGGCGCGCGCGTCGGTCACCTGGAAGTAGACGACCGTGTCGATGGACACCGTCAGGTTGTCCTCGGTGATCACCGGCTGCGGCGGGAACGACACGACCTGCTCGCGCAGGTCGATGCGGGCCCGCACCTTGTCCAGGAACGGCACCAGGAAGTTCAGGCCGGGCGAGGCGACCGACTTGAATCTGCCCAGCCGCTCGATCACCGCGGCCTGGGCCTGCGGGACCACCATGATCGCCTTCGCGATCGTCACGATCACGAACAGGGCGATGACCGCGACAACAATGATCGCTGCGGTTCCCAAGATCGCTCTCCCGATATGCAGGTTGTGGTTACGGCTCGGGCGCCACCACGGCCGTGGCGCCCGCTATCTCTACCACGGTCACGGTCGTGCCGGGTTCGATTCGCTGACCGTCGGCGATGGACCGTGCGGACCACACGTCGCCGGCCAGCTTGACACGCCCGGAGTGGCCGTCCACAACGGACACGACCACGGCCCTGGCGCCGATCAGGGCCTCGGTGTTGGTGCGGTGACCCGTCCCGGTGAGGAACCGGCGCTTGAGCGCGGGCCGGGCCAGGAAGATCAGCGCGCCGGACGCGATCGCGAACACGACCGCGTCGACGACGATGTTGCCGGTGATCAGCGCCGCGCCGGCCCCGAACAACGCGCCGAGGCCGAGCATCAGCAGGAAGAAGTCGCCGGACAGCACTTCGGCGGCCATCAGGACGATGGCGACGATCAGCCAGACGAGCGCCGGTGTCATGCGCCCATCGTGGCAGAAGGTGACCGCTCGCGACCAGCGGACAACCCGAAGTGATCTCCGCGTGACCTGCCGGATTCAGCCTTCCGGGTCGGTCACGAAGTCGATCAGCCGCTCGACGGCGCCGATCAGGGGCGTCTCCAGGTCGCGGAAGCTGCTCACCGCGGCCAGCACCCGCTGCCAGCCCTCGTAGGTCTCGCCCCAGCCCAGCGCCCCGCACACGCCCTCCTTCCACGGCGTGCCGCGCGGCACCACCGGCCATTCCCGGATGCCGACCGCGGACGGTTTCACCGCCTGCCACACGTCGACGTAGGGGTGGCCGGTGACCAGCACGTGCTCGTCGCGGATCGCGTCCACCAGGCGGGATTCCTTGCTGCCCGGCACCAGGTGGTCGACCAGGACGCCCAGCCGCCTGCCGGGGCCGGTGCCGAACTCCTCGATCGCCTCGGCCAGCACGTCCACACCCTCCAGCGGCTCCACGACGACGCCCTCGACGCGCAGGTCGTGCCCCCACACGCGTTCCACCAGTTCGGCGTCGTGCTTGCCCTCGACCCAGATGCGCGAGTCGCGCGCGGTGCGGGCCCGCAGCCCCTGCACCTCCACCGACCCGGACGCCGAACGCGCCGAAGCCGGTGACGGCGGGGCGGCCTTCGGCCGCACCAGCGTCACCGGCTTGCCTTCGAGCAGGAACCCGGCGGGCTCCAGCGGGAAGACGCGGTGGCGGCCGTGGCGGTCCTCCAGCACGACGTTGCCGTGCTCGAACCGGACCACCGCGCCGCAGAAACCGCTTCCCGGTTCCTCGACCACCAGCCCGCGCTCCGCCACGACCTCGGGGATCTTGCGTCTGCGCGGGCCGGCGAGGATGTCGTCATAGCTGTGGGAGCGCACGATCCGGGACGGTAGCGCCGGGTTCACCCGTTCGTCGCGCCGCCACGCCGGGGCGCAGCATCACCGCGGCCACGGCCAGCGCGGCGGCCACGAGACCGGTGCCCACCCAGAAGGCGAGGTGGTAGCCGGAGGTGAGCGCCTCCTCGGTCCGCACCCCGGTCAGCGACTCGGTGCGGGTCGCGGCGAGCACCGCCAGCACCGACAGCCCCAGCGCGCCCGCCACCTGCTGCGTGGTGTTGAACAGCCCGGAGGCCAGACCGGTGTCCTCGGCGGCGGCGTCCCGCATGCCCAGTCCCATCAGCGCGGGCATGGCCAGGCCGAACCCGATGCCCATCGCGACCGTCGGCCCGAGCACGTCGGTCGCGTAGCCGCCGTCGGCGGGCACCCGGGCCAGCCAGGCCAGCCCGCCGCCGATCACCAGCAGCCCGGCCAGCAGCACCTTGTAGTCGCCGAAGCGGGTGGACAGCCGCGGCGAGAAGACCAGCGACACGACCGCGATCGTCGCGGCGATCGGCACCATCGCCAGCCCGGTCGCCTGGGCGCTCAGCCCCAGCACCTGCCGCAGGTAGAGCACGACGAGGAACTGGAACCCGAACATCGCCGACACCAGCAGCGCCATCGTCAGGTTCGCCCCGGTCAGGCCCCGCGAGGCGAAGATGCGCAGCGGCAGCAGCGGGTCGCGGGTCCGGGCCTGGCGCACGCCGAACGCGGCCAGCAGCACCAGCGACACGGCGCCGAAGCCGATCGTGTGGGCCGACGCCCAGCCGTGGGACTCGACCTCGACGATGGTGTAGACGCCGAGCATCAGCGCGGCGGTCACCAGCACCGCGCCCAGCCAGTCGGCCCCGGCACGCAGCCCGAGGCCGCGGTCGTTCTCCAGCACCCGCAGCGCGACCGCGCCGGCGACCAGGCCGATCGGCAGGTTGATCAGGAAGATCCAGTGCCAGCTCAGCGCCTGGGTCAGCACACCACCGGCGATGCTGCCGATCGAACCGCCCGCGGCCTGCACGAAGCTGAACGTGCCCAGCGCCTTCGCGCGTTCGGCCGGCTCCGGGAACAGCCGGACGACCATGCCGAGCGCGACCGCGGTCGACGCGGCGCCACCGGCGCCCTGCAGGAACCGCGCGGCCATCAGGGTTTCCGGGTTCCAGGCGAACCCGGCGAGCAGCGACGCCAGCGTGAACACGGCCATCCCGGCGAGGAAGACGCGGCGGCGGCCGGCCAGGTCACCGAGGCGCCCGGCGAGCAGCAGCAGCCCGCCGAAGGGGATCAGGTAGGCGTTGACGACCCAGGACAGGTTCGACGGCGTGAAGCCGAGGTCGTCGCGGATCGCGGGCAGGGCGACGTTCACGATCGTCTGGTCGAGCACGATCATGAGCGTCTGCGCGGACAGCACGGCGAGCGCGAGCCACCGCGAGCGGGCTGCCGGCTGATCGAGGGACATGGCCTTGACCTCCAAAGGGGCACGATTTGTAACTGGGGCAATGATGTGAGCCCGTAACCGTGCCGGGAAGAAGGCAGTTCCCTGTGCCAGAGGCACATCGATGTACCACTCCTGGTCCCGCCGGCGGCCCTGTGAGGCAGGTCACGATCCGCTTGGGGAACGGGTGGTAACTGAGGGGCGGACGTGGAACCATCCAGGTATGGCTGCTGACACCGCTTCCCCGGTCACCGAGGCTTGCCCCATCGTCGAGGTGCTCGATCACGTCGCCGGCAAGTGGGCGATCGGCATCCTGGTCACCGCCGCGCACGGCCCGGTCCGCTTCACCGAGCTGGAGCGCGAGGTGGAGGGCATCAGCCGGCGCATGCTGACGCTGACGCTGCGCAAACTGGAGCGCGACGGCCTGCTGGTGCGGACCGTGTACCCGACAGTGCCGCCGCGGGTGGAGTACACGCTCACCGACATGGCGCGCGAGCTGCACCAGACGCTGGTCGGGCTGACCTCGTGGGCGGAGAAGTACCGGGGCGAGATCGCCGCGGCCCGCCGCGCCTACGACGAGCAGCAGACCCCGGCGCCCGTCTAGGGACCGCGAGCCTCCTCGCGTGAGCCACGGCAGCCGGGGATGGTGATCTTCCAAGGCTGGGGGCTCGTACACTGCCGAAATGGAGGACCGCGCGGCCACCGGGATCCGCGCACGTCCGGCGCCCGCCCTGCGCGAGTACGTCGACTCTTATGTCGGCTTCGACCTCCGCGGGCTCCCGACGGGCGTGCACTGCGGCCCGCCCGGTCGCGCGCTCACTGCGGTGATCAGCCTGTCAGATCCCTTGGAGGTGGCGGCGGGCGTTGACGACGGGTCGCCGGTCACCCGATTCGACAGCGTGGCCAGTGGTCTGATGTGCCGCTCCGTCGCGATTCACCACGACGGACGTCAGCAAGGCGTTCAGGTGTCGCTGACCCCGCTCGGGGCCAGGGCCATCTACGGCATGCCCGCCGCCGAGCTCGCCCACCGGCTGGTCCCCCTTGACGAGCTTCTCGGAGCGCTTGGGGTCGAGCTGGTCGACCGGCTCCGGTCGGCGACCACATGGGCGGCGCGGTTCACCGCGCTGGACGATTTGCTCCTCCGGGCCGTCGGCCGTGGCGCCTGCGCCGACCAGGTGCGCTGGGCGCGCCCCGAGGTGGCCGAGGCGTGGCGCCGCCTCGTCGCCGCGCGGGGTTGCGTCCAGGTCGGGGCGGTCGCGGCGGAACTCGGCTGGAGCCGCCGGTACCTCAGCGAGCGGTTTCGCGGAGAGGTGGGCCTGTCGCCGAAGACCTTCGCCCGGGTCCTGCGCTTCGAGCACGCGCACGAACTGGCGGCGGAGCAGAACCCGCTCTCCTGGGCCGAGGTGACAACCGTCTCGGGCTTCGCCGACCAGGCCCACCTCGTTCGTGACTGGCGCGAGTTCACGGGCCGATCGCCGACGGCCTGGCGCCGCAGCGAAGTCCTCCTCGGAGCCGGGTAGCCCCAGCCCACCGGCTTCTGTTCTCTTTTCTTCAAGACTGCCCGAAAGCTGTCGTGGACGATCGTCGGCATGAGACCCGTCAACCACGAACGCAAGGCCGTGGACCAGGTCCACGGAGGCGTCGGCACGCCCAGCCCGGAGGAAGCGCCGTGACGACCCGCATCGCCTGCCTCGGCGACAGCCTCACCCGCGCGCAGTTCAGCGTCGACTACCTGGATCTTCTCGGACGACGTCACGCTCCCGGTGACGTGCAGCTCGCCCGTTTCGGCGTCAACGGCGACTTCGCCCACAACCTCCTGCAGCGCCTCGATGCCGTCGTCAGGAACCCACCCGATGTGATCACCGTGCTGATCGGGACCAACGACGCCCGCGCGAGCCTTCCCGGCTACCCCGTCGAGCAGGCCATGAAGCGCAAACGGCTCCCCGATCGCCCGTCGGCGGGCTGGTTCCGACAGTGCCTGGGAGCCGTCGTCGCACGGCTGCGGGCGGAGACCGACGCGACGATCGGTCTGCTGTCGATACCGGTACTCGGCCAGCAACTCGACGGAGCAGCGGCACAGGCGTCCCTGGCGTACACCCGGATGATCGCCGAGGTCGCCGCCACCAACGAGGTGGCCTACCTTCCGCTCCACGAACGCCAGGTCGAGGAACTGAGCCAAGCGGACCCGCCGCCGATTCCGTACCGGGAGGTGACGCCCGCGGCGGCTGTCGGCGTCCTCGTCCAGCGCGCGGTGCTGCGCCGCAGCCTCGACGCGATCTCGCGGCGGCGAGGTCTCGTGCTCACGACCGACCACATCCACCAGAACAGCCGCGGCGCCGCCCTCATCGCCGAGGTCATCGACGCCGGTCTGCTGACGGCGAGCGCATAGGCGGTTCCGTCACGCGCCGTCTAGATCACCCGGACGGCGGCTTCCGCGGCGATGCGGAACTCGATCACCGCCGGCAGTTCCGCCAGGTCGAGCGCCTGCTTCAGCCGGGCCACGCCGTCGGCGGCGATGTGCTCCCGCAGCGCGCTCAGGTCCGTGCCGGGTTCGGCGGTCACCGTCACCAGCAGCGTCGGCCGGTCCTGCGGGCCGGACAGCGTCGCGTCCGCCGAGCGCACCTGCGGGTAGGCTGCGATCTCCGACTCGAACGGCGCGACGGCCGCGTCCGCGGACAGTTTCGTCACCCCGTGCGCGGGATCGTCTTCCAGCCGCCAGGTTCGCGTCTTCGGCCGTCGCATCGCCTGCGCGGCCAGCCACCGCAGGAACAGCAGGCCCAGCGCGACGGCCGCCACCACGGTCACGTACAGCACCCAGGTCGGCGGCCGGTCGTCGCCGGGCACCAGGGGCTGGGAGCGGTCGAGCAGGCGCAGCCAGCCGAGTGAGGTGGCCAGCGCGAACCCGCCCGCGCCGAGCAGGGCGAGCCCGATCACCGCGAGCAGCGTCCGGTTGAGCCGGGCGGGACGGTTCAGGCTGGTCATGGCGTGCTCCTCACGTGCACCTTCACCCGCGGCCGCCGCGCGGGGCCGATGCGGTCCAGCTGGTCTTCGACCGCTCGCCGCACCTGGCTCGCCACGTCGTCGTCGGCCAGCCGGCTGCCGCGCACCCTCGCGGTCACACTGCGCCGCCGCAGCCGCACCTTCGCCGACTCCACCCCGTCGGCGGACTCGGCCGCCGACCGCAGGCTGCCGGTGATGCTGCGACGGCTCGCCCCGGCCTTGACCGGCGCACTGCTTCCCCCCGACAGGGGCAGTACGAGCGCGCGGCCGGGCAGCACCGCCGCCAGCAGCACCACCAGGCCCAGCGCGGCGAGCACCCCGCCGCCGATCGCCACGGGAAGCGCTTCCCAGCGCGTGGCGTGCAGCCGGGCCGCGACGGCGTCGTAGTCCAGCACCGGCCGCTCGCCCAGCAGGAGCTGCACCGCGCTGGTCGCCACCAGCGCGCACGCGATCACCCCGGCCAGCGCCACCACCGAGGCCAGCAGGCTGCGCCGGGACCGGCGGATCATGACAGGCTCCTCTCCCGCGACCGGTCGCTGTGCAGCGCGGTCACCGTGATGTCCACCCGCTCCACGACCAGCCCGGTCAGCTCGCCCACCTCCCGGACCAGCCGTTCCCGCGTCGCCCGCGTGGTGCGGGCGACCGGCGCCGGGTACCCGACCGACAGCTCCACGGCGAGGGTGACCCGGCCGTCCCGCACGCGGGCGGTGACGTTGGCTGGCTGCTCCGGATCACCGCTGCCCACGGCGACGCCGAGCACCCGGCGGGCCGCGCCGCCGACCCCGTCCAGCCCGGTGATCACCTGTTCCGCGATGCGCTGCACCGCCCGGTCGGCCACGACCGTGGCGCCGCGCCGCTCCGGCGCTTCGACGGTCACCGGCTCACCTCCGCTCGCGGTCGGTGAACTGGGACAGGTCGAGCTTGCCGTCGAGCACCCGGCCGACCAGCAGGCCCAGCGCGCCCAGCACGGCGACGACCAGGAACGCGCCGAACCCGCCGAACGCGGCGGCCAGGCCGAGGACGAGCCCGGTCACCAGACCGGCGATCGTGGCGCTCACGTCACTGCACCCGCGCCGGCGCGCCGCCCTGCGGCTCGTCGTCGCCGGGCAGGTGCACGTCGTTGACGGTGATGTTGACCTCGACGACCTCCAGCCCGGTCATCTGCTCGATCGCGCCGATCGCGTTGGCCCGCACCGCCTGCGCCAGGTCGGCGATGGACACCCCGTACTCGACCACGATCTGCAGGTCCACCGCGGCCTGCTTCTCCCCGACCTCCACCGACACGCCCTGGCCGACGCTGCCGCTGGCGCCCGGGATCCGCTCGCGCAGCGCGTTGAACGCCCGCGCCGCGCCGCCGCCCAGGTCGTACACGCCCGGGATCTCCCGCGCCGCCAGCCCGGCGATCTTCTGCACCACCGTGCTCGCGATCGTGGTGGTGCCCTGGCTGGTCACCAGCGAGCTCGTCGCCGGCTTGCTCACCGCGGCGGCCTTCTCCTCGGTTCCGGTGCTCATCTTCTCTCCCCTTTCCGGTTGGTGTTCCCACTTCTTCGACACCGCAGGCGCGCGAACCTCACGCGCCGAACGCGGATCCGTCCACATCGGTCACCACGAGCCGGATGACCGCCTCCGTGTAAGCGCTTCCCACCAGCGCCTTCGCGACCGCGTCCCCCGCCAGCCGCAGCCGTGGCGGCAGCGGCAGCGCCGTGGCGACCAGGCGCACGCGCACGACCTCGGGTGTCAGGTCGACCGCCAGCGCGGCCGGGTTCCACGACGCCACCGGCCGCACCGCGGGCGCGGCCGGGCGCAGCCCGTCCACTTCGGACAAAGCGGTCAGGATCGCCTCGACGTGCTCGGCGCGGGCGGTCATCGGACGACGTCCAGCACGGTCACCGACACCCGGCCGGGTTCGACGCCGGTGTCCCGGACCAGCCGGGCGCGCACCTCGCGCTGCACCGCCCTGGCGACGGCGGCGGCCTGCGCGCCGGCGCGGGTGGCGATGCCCACCCACACCTCCACGTCGTCCCCCGCGCGCCGCACGCCGACACCGTCCGCGGGCGCCGGCGTGAGCCCCTTGACCTGCTGCCACCGGGACCGGCCCCAGCCGCGCACCAGCCCGGCCACCCCCGGTTCGAGCCGGGCCACACCCGGCACCGCCCTGGCGGCGTGCGCGGCCACCGACGCCACCACGGCGTCCTCGACGTGCCACTCCACGTGCACCGGTTCCCCCCTCAGCGGTCGTAGAGGTCGTCGACCGTCAGGTCCAGCCGCACCAACCGGACCCCGATCGCGGACGAGCATGCGGCGGTGAGGCGGTCCCGCAGGCGCGCCAGCACCTCGGCGAGGTCGTCGCGGTAGGCGGCGGCCACCGACAGTTCGGCCTCGATCAGGGTCTGCCCGTCCTCGATCCCGCCGGCGATCACCCGGCAGCGGCGGGCGCGGATGCCGTCCGTCTCGTCGGCGGTGAACCGCAGCACGGCCGCGACCGCCTGCTCGCTCACCTCGAGCGTGCCGGGCTCCGGCGCGGACAGCGGCACCATGCCCCGGTGGCGGCGCACGTCGGCGCGCACCGCGGCCATGATCCTGCCGGTCAGGTCCAGCGAGGGCTGGGTCTCGTCGGCCGCCAGCTCGCGGGTCGCGTCACGCAGCGCGAGGAGGCTGCCGCGGGCGGTCGCGCAGTGCGGGCAGGTCAGGTCGTGCTCGGTGACCGCGTCGAGGCGGTCCCACACGTCCTCCAGCGCCCGGCCGCACGGCAGGTCGTGGGTGGTCTGGTCTAGCGCCATGGCCGCATCACCTCCGCCAGTTGCGCGCGGGCCCGCGCGATGCGCCCGCGGACCGCGGTGGGCGAGGCCGACACGGCCTCCGCGATCTCCTCGTAGGACCGGCCGTGCACCTCGCGCAGCAGCCAGCAGGCCCGCTGCTCCGGGGTCAGCCCGGCCAGCGCCGTGGTCAGGGCGGCCATCTGAGCGCTCACCTCCGCGGCGCGCTCGGGCCGGGCGTCGCCGCGCGGGGTTTCGGTGTCGTCCGGGTCGACGTCGGTGACCGGGCGGCGGGCGCGGATCACGTTGAGGCAGCGGTTCGTGGTCGACCGGTACAGCCAGCCGACGAAGGCGCCGTCGTCCTGGAGCTGCTCCAGGCGGCGCCACACGGTCAGGAACACCTCCTGCACCACGTCCTCGGCGTCGCCGGCGGCGGCGAGCATGCGCAGCGCGAGCCGGTACATCGGGCCCTGGTAGCGGCGCACCAGCTGTTCGTAGGCGCGCACGTCCCCGTCCCGCGCCCGCGCGACCAGCGTCGCGTCGTCCAGGACCTCGCCGAGGCCGGTCCCGGCCGTCACGGCATCCCGCCCATGCGCAGCCTCCCCGTGTTCGCACCCGATTCACTAGGCCAGACACGGGGCACGGCGAAAGCTCACGCCCCGTTCCGTCACGAGTTCGGGTGAGCGGGGCCACCGGATTGGTGGATCAGCGCTTGAGGGGATGTTCCTCATCGCGCGGCGGGCGCACGTCGGCGCCCACCTCAGGGATCAGAACAGCGGCCAGGGGATGGCGCGCCAGTCGTCGCCGGGTTCGGGGAACACGCCCGTCGCCACGAGCATCTCCGCGCGTTCGGCGATGGCGCTGATCTCCAGCTTCGTCAGGTGCGGCGCGAGCTGCTCACCCAGGTCGCCGCGGATCTTCTCCGGCAGCGCGCGCAGCTTCTCCAGCGTCTCGGCGGGCAGCGGGTCACCCACCCAGCCCCACAGCACCGTGCGCAGCTTCGGCTCGGCGTGCAGGCAGATGCCGTGGTCGACGCCGTACACCGTGCCGTCCGTGCCGACCAGCACGTGCCCGCCCTTGCGGTCGGTGTTGTTGGCGATGATGTCCAGCACCGCCAGGTCCCGCATCCCGGGGTGGTCGGCGTGCGCGAGCACCGCGGGCTCACCGGCCCGGTCGTGGGCGTGCAGCACGATGCGCCAGTCGTCCGGCACGTCCTTCGGGGACCGGACGTCGATCAGCTCCTCGTCGCCGGTCTCCACCCACAGCTGCACCATGCCCTCGCCGAACGGGCCGTCCCGCAGCACTGTCGGCGGCACCCGGCCCAGGCCGGCGGCCTCGGACAGCAGGGCGGTGGCGACCTCGCGGCCGGCGAGCGTGCCGTCCGGGAAGTCCCACAGCGGCCGCTCGCCGGACACCGGCTTGTACACCGCCTGCGCGGCGAGCCCGTCCAGCTCGACCGAGCAGAACAGCGTGACGTTGGAGGCGTCGACCAGGCGGCCTTCCACGGTCAGGCGGCCGCGCGTGAGCAACTCCCTGGCGTGCGGATCGGCTGGACCGACCGGTGGGGCCACGTCTAGCTCTCGTCGGCCAGGTCGGTGTTGCGCCGGTAGCCGTTCTGCCGCGGGCAGATGTGGCCCTCCGGGTCCAGCGGCTCGCCGCACAGCGGGCACGGCTTCCGCCCGGCGCGCACGACCCGGTCGGCGCGCTCGGCGAACGCCCGCGCCGCGGCGGGGCTGAGGAACACGCGCACCGCGTCCGGGCCCTCCTCGGTGTCGTCGAGCACGACGGTCTCGTCGACCTCGCCCTCGGTCATCGCGAGCAGCTCGATCACGACCGCGCTGGTCTCCGCGTCCCAGCCCAGGCCCATCGTGCCGACCCGGAACTCCTCCTCGACCGGGACCTCGAGCGGGTCCACGTCGACGAGGTCGTCGGGCACGGTCTCGGGCACCTCGGCGCCGAACCGCGCGACGATCTCCTCCAGCAGCGACGACAGGCGCTCGGCGAGCACCTGCACCTGCTGCTTCTCGATCGTCACGCTCACCGTGCGGACGTCCTCGGTGGCCTGCAGGTAGAAAGTGCGGTCGCCCGGTTCCCCGACGGTCCCTGCGACGAACCGGTCGGGCTGGCGGAAGACGTGGATTACACGAGCCATGGCACCCCCGACCCTATGCCACCGTTTCATGATCGGCATCCGCCGCCCCCGCTTGCATCTTAGTTAGAGTGCGGCGGTGGCTGAAACCGCGCCGTACGGCACCTGGACCTCCCCCATCTCCGCCGCCGACGTCGCCGCCGCGGGCGGTGGCGCGCAGTGGCTCGACGTCGTCGGCGACGCCGTCTGGTGGGCCGAGTCCCGGCCGGCCGAAGGCGGCAGGCTGACGCTCGTCCGCGCTGGTCAGGACGGTGCGGAGGAGATGCTGCCGCCGCCGTGGAACGCCCGGAACCGGGTGCACGAGTACGGCGGACGGCCGTGGCTGGTGATCGGCCGGACCCTGTTCTTCACCCACTGGGACGACCAGCGGGTGTACGCGCGCGACCTGGACAGCGGCGAGGTGGTTCCGGTCACACCGGAGCCGCACGTGCCGCAGGGCGTCCGGTACGGCGACCTCCGGCCCGGTCCGGACGGCGCGGTGTGGGCGGTGCGCGAGACGAGCACCGGGCCGCGCCGCACCGACATCCGGCGCGACCTGGTGTCGATCACCGGCGGTGAAGTGGTGCCGCTGGCGGCGACCCACCACTTCCTGACCGCGCCGCAACTGTCGCCCGACGGCCGCCACGCGGTGTGGCTGGGCTGGGAGCACCCGGACATGCCGTGGGACTCCACCGAGCTGTGCGTGGCCGAGGTGCGGCTCGGCGGGTTCGGCCCGCACCGGGTGCTCGCCGGCGGGCCCGGGGTGTCGGTCTGCCAGGTGGAGTGGGCCGGGGACGGCACGCTGCTGGCGCTGATGGACCCGGACGGCTGGTGGAACCTGCACCGGATCGGGCTCGACGGGACGGCCACGGCGCTCGTACCGGGAGAGCGGGAGCTGGGCGGGCCGCTGTGGAAGATCGGGTCGAACTGGTTCGTGCCGCTGGGCGGCGGCAGGCACGCCGTGCTCGACTCCGGCCGCCTGGCCGTGCTCGACGAGCACAGCGGAACGGTCACGCCGGTCGCGGAGCACCTGACGAGCTGGGCGGCGACCCTGGCGCGGCACGGCACCGGGGTCGCGGGCATCGCCGCCGGACCTCGCCACGAGAGCGCCGTCGTGCACGTCGACCTCGGCAGCGGCGCGGTGACCGAGCTGACCCCGCCCGCGCACCCGCTGCCGCCGCCCGAGTACCTGCCGGTGCCGCGGGAGCGGGTGTTCCCCGGTCCGGACGGCGTGCCGATCCCGGCCTACGTCTACCCGCCGACCAATCCCGGCTTCACCGGACCCGAGGGCGAGCGCCCGCCCTACCTGGTGCACGTCCACGGCGGCCCCACCGGGCGCGTGTCCGGCGACCTCGACCTGGACTTCGCCTACTTCACCAGCCGCGGCATCGGGATCGTCGCGGTCAACTACGGCGGCTCGGTCGGCTACGGGCGCGCCTACCGGGAACGGCTGCGGGAACAGTGGGGCGTGGTCGACGTGCGGGACTGCGCCGCCGTCGCCGAAGCGCTCGCGGCCGAGGGCACCGCCGACCCGGCGCGGCTGGCGATCCGCGGCGGCAGCGCGGGCGGCTACACCTCGGCGGCGTCCATGACGAGCGTGACCACCTACCGCGCGGCGACGATCAAGTACCCGATCCTGGACCTGGCCGAGTGGACCGGCGACGGCGGCGAGACCCACGACTTCGAGTCCCAGTACGTGGTCGGGCTCGTCGGGCCGCTGCCGGAGACGCGCGAGCGCTACGTGGAGCGGTCGCCGTTGCGGCACGCCGGACGGCTGGCCGGGCCGGTGCTGCTCCTGCAGGGGCTCGACGACCAGATCTGCCCGCCCGAGCAGGCCGACCGGTTCGTCGCCGCGTTGTCCGGCAGCGGCATCCCGCACGCCTACCTGACCTTCGAGGGCGAGCAGCACGGGTTCCGGCGCGCCGAGACCATGATCGCCGCGCTGGAGGCCGAGCTGTCGTTCTACGGGCAGGTGTTCGGCTTCGCCACGCCCGGGGTGCCGAAGCTGGAGCTGCGCTCGTGAAGACCGTCGCCCTCGTCGCGACCGCCGGGCCGGTCGCCCCCGAACGGCTGGAGCGGGCGCTGACCGTGCTCGGCTCGTGGGGGCTGCGCGTGCGCAATCTCGTCAAGCCGGGTTCGCGCCACGCCTCCTACCTGGCCGACACCGACGCGGCTCGGGCGGAGCTGTTCACCGAGGCGTGGCTGGACCCGGAGGTGGATGCGGTGCTCGCTGCGCGCGGCGGTTACGGCACGCAGCGGATGCTGGACCTGCTCGATTGGCCTGTGCTGCGCGGTGCTGGGGCGAAGGTGTTCGCGGGTTCGAGCGATGTGACGGCGCTGCACGCGGCGATCCACCAGCACCTGGGCCTGCCCACGCTGTTCTCACCGATGCCGGCCGGTGACTACTGGGACGACGCCGGCGGTGCGGGGTTGCGCCGCGCGTTGTTCGAGCCGGGACCGGTGACGCTGCCCGGCACCGAGGCGCTGGTCCCGGGCGCCGCCCGGGGCCGGTTAACCGGCGGGAACCTGAGCCTGCTCGCCTCCAGCGTCGGCACGCCCGAGCAGGGCGGCGCGCGGGACGCGCTCGTGGTGCTGGAGGACGTGACAGAGCCGGTCTACCGGCTGGACCGGATGCTCACGCAGCTGCTGCGCTCCGGCTGGTTCGACGGCGTGGCCGGGATCGTGCTGGGCACGTGGACCCAGTGCGGCGACCCCGGGCAGGTGCGCGCGCTGATGCTGGACCGGCTGGCGCCGCTGGGGGTGCCGGTGCTCGCCGGGGTGCCGTTCGGGCACGTCGAGGGGTCGCTGACGGTGCCGCTCGGGGTCGAGGCGGTGCTGGAGACGGATGCGCTGCGGGTGGTGACGGGTGCGGCTTGATCCGGCGGAGGCGCGGGCGCGGTTCGTGGCGGCCAGGGTGGCGCGGCTGGCGACCGTGTCGGCGGAGGGACAGCCGCACCTGGTGCCGGTGACGTTCGCGGTGTCCGGGGACGAGATCGTGTTCGCGGTCGACCACAAGCCGAAGTCGACGCACGCGCTGCGGCGGCTGGCGAACATCGCGGCAAACCCGGCGGTGGCCTTCCTGGCCGACGCCTACGACGAGGACTGGACCCGGTTGTGGTGGGCGCGGGCGGACGGCACGGCGACGGTCGAGGAGCCCGGGCCGGTGCCGCTGCTGGTGGCGAAGTACCCGCAGTACGCGGAGCGGCCGCCGGAGGGCCCGGTGGTGCGCACCCGCGTGATCCGCTGGAGCGGTTGGGCAGGAACCGGCCAAACCGGCCGCTGAGCGGTGGCGTGATCTCTACGATCGGCGCATGAGAACCCTGCGCGCGGCGGCGATGGTCCCGGTGTTCGTGCTGGCGGCGGCCTGCTCCGGCGAGCCTGAGGAGCCGCACACCATCGTCTACGAGGTCACCGGCACCGGGCAGATCGCGTGGATCGAGTACAAGACCGACGGCCGGAACTCGGTGCGGGACGAGAGCATCACCCCGCCGTGGACGAAGTCGTTCACGCTGCCCGCCGAGGGGACGCAGCAGCTCCAGCTGCTGATCCAGCCTGCGGGCGAGCACGAACTGTCCGCCTCGATCGAGGTCGACGGGCAGCCACTGACGAGCAGCGCCAGCGCCGGCTCCGACGGCGGCGGAACGATGTCGCTGACCGGCGAACTGGGCGGCTAGTTGTAGTGCCCAGTGAGGTTGTTGACGCGGGTGATGGGTGGTTGGCCGTTGAGGGCGGTGTGGGCTCGGTGGTGGTTGTAGTGGTGGAGGAAGTCGGGTAGGGCGGCGGTGCGCTCGTGTGAGTTGGTGAAGGTTGGGCGTAGGCCCATTCTTCGGCGAGGGTGCGGTTTGAAGCGTTCGGCTTTGCCGTTGGTTTGGGGGCGGTAGGCGCGGGTGAAGCGCTGGTGGGCGCGGATGTCGGTGACCGCGGTGCGGAAGGCGTGCGAGCGGCGGTAGGCCAGGGCGTTGTCGGTCATGATTGGTTCGACGGCGGGGATGCCGTGGGCGGCGAACACGGCGGCGGCGCGACGGAGGAAGTCGGCGCAGGTGGCGGCGGTTTCGTCGGGGTGGATCTCGAGGTAGGCCAGCCGGGAGTGATCGTCGATGGCGCGGTGCACGAACTCAAACCCCACTCGGGGCGCGCGACGGGCGGCCTTGTGCTGATCACTGCCGCGACCGTGCGCCCACCAGCCGCCGCCCTCGCGCAGCCGTCCGAGTTTCTTCACATCGACATGGACCAGCTCGCCCGGCCGGTCCTGCTCGTAATGGCGAATCGGCTCGCCGGTGGGACGGTCCAGCCGGGCCAACTTCGGCATTCGATAACGGGCCAGGATGCGGTGCACGGTCGAGGCCGGCACGTCCAGGACGCCGGCGATCCTGGCGGGGCCGAGCCGGCGGTCCTGCCGCACCTGCAGGACCTCGCGCTCCACCTCCGCAGACGTTCAGGTCGGTGAGGTGTGCGGGCGACCTTGGCCGGTCGGCCAGCCCGGCCTGGCCTTCCTCCCGGAACCGGCGCATCCACTTGTGCCCGTTTGTGCGGGAAGGCGTCAAGCACCTTCACGCCACACGGAGGTCTTCGCCTTGATCAACCCGACGCGTCGACCACACCGTCAACAACGTCCATGACCCCAACAGCTAGTCCTTCGCGACGAAGTCCGGCACCTCAGGCTGGCGCCGCCACGCGCCGACCAGGCCGAGGGGGTCCGGGCGCAGCAGCGAAGCCGCCGCGTAGACCGACAGCGCCAGGACCACCACGACGAACCACCAGTCGTAGAGGGCCTGCTCGCCCGTCGGGTAGTAGGCGAGCACCAGGAACGACGCCACGGCGACCACGATGGCCAGGTGCCTGCGCCGCCACGGGAACGCCGACGCGATCACGAAGCCCCAGGTCAGGTACCACGGCAGGGTCGGCGGGGCGAGGATCGCGGTGGCCAGCAGCGTCATGGCCATCCGGAAGATCGCCTCGTTGCCGCCGTTGCGCGCCTTCCACCACTGCCGCACGCCGAACGCGGCCAGCGTCAGCATCGCCAGTGCGCGGGCCACCGTCACGAACGGCGACTCCGGCACGGTGATCACCAGGTTCACCAGCGTGTGCGCCAGCTGCCCGAGCCCGGTCGGGAAGTTCAGCCAGTTCGTCACCAGCGTCGGCGCCTGCAGGCCGGTCACCCAGCCCAGGTTGAACGAGCCGAGCGACACCCAGGTGCCGACCACGAACACGACCCCGAACAGGCCGACCGAGATCGCGCCTGCCTGGAAGAAGTTGCGGACCCGGCTCGGGTGGGGCAGGTGGTTGGCCCACACCCACACCAGGAACGGCAGCGCGACCGCCGCGGTCGGCTTGATCAGCATGCCGATCGTGACCAGCACGATCGCGACCGCGTGCTTGCGTTCCAGCGCGGCGAGCACGCCGATGGTCAGGAAGCCCAGCATCAGCAGGTCGTTGTGCGGACCGCCGACGAGGTGGATGACGGTCATCGGGCTGGCGACCGCGAGCCACACGGTGATCGGGAGCTTGCCGCCGAGGTGGCGCACCAGCCGCGGCAGCGCCCACAGCATCATCGCCAGGCCGATCAGCAGCACCAGGCGCGTCACGATGACGCCGGCGATCACGTTGTCGCCGGTCAGGGCGACGACACCCTTGGCGATCAGCAGGAACAGCGGGCCGTAGGGCGCCGGGGTGGTCTGCCAGACCGGGTGCACGTTCTGCACCACGTCGCGCAGCACCTCGAGCTCGGCCGGGCCGTGCGCGTACGGGTCGAGCCCGTGCAGCAGCTGGGCGCCCTGGCCGAGGTAGGAGAACACGTCGCGGGTGAACAGCGGTGGCGAGACCAGCAGCGGCGCCATCCAGCACGCCGCGGCGACGAGGATCGGCCTGCTGCCGATGCGCCCGGCGAGCATGTAGCGGCCCAGCCGGACCCACGCCCACACCACGAGCGCGAACCCGCCGTAGAGCACCGCGTTGGCGAGCATCTGCCCGTGCCCGTAGCGGACCCAGGACAGCGGGCCGTGCCCGAGGACCGGGTCGCGGATCAGGATGCCACCGGCCCCGAGCGCGCCGATGAGGAGCAGGAGACTGCCGAGGGTGCCCATCGCGATCGTGCGGTACGGGAACCGCGAGGGCACGCGCACGCGCGCGGCCGGGTGCGCCTGCGCGGGCGCCCCGGGAGCGGGGTCAGTGGTGGTCGCCATTTCGTCCACGGAGATTACACACCGTTCCCGTGCCGGTTCGCGCCGGGAACGTCATTTCCTTGACTTGCGGGCATTCAGGACGGTAGTGAAGCTCGCGTCGTTCCTCCCGGAAGCGCCGCGAGCAGGGAGCGCGTGTACTCGTGCTCCGGGTCGAGCAGGACTTCCTCGACGGTGCCGACCTCGACGAGTTCGCCGCGGTACATCACGGCCACCCGGTCGGCGATGTTCCACGCCAAGCCGAGGTCGTGGGTGATGACCAGGCCGGCCAGCCCGAGTTCGCGGCGCAGCCGCAGCAGCAGCCCGAGGATCTCGCCGCGCACCGAGGCGTCCAGCGACGCGACGGGCTCGTCGGCGACGAGCACCCCAGGCTGCAGGGCGAGCGCGCCGGCGATGACCACGCGCTGCCGTTGCCCGCCGGAGAGCTCGTGCGGCAGCCGGTGCAGGAAGTGCTCGGCCGGGCGCAGTTCCGCGGCCTCCAGCGCCTCGGTGACGATCTGCCGCTCGTCGCCGGGCATCCGGTGGATGCGGGGCCCCTCGGCGACGGCCTCGTAGACGGTGTGCCGCGGGTTGAGCGCGCTGGCCGGGTCCTGCAGCACGAGCTGGACGTGCCGCCGGTAGGCCTTGAGCGCCGCGCCCGACGAGGGCACCGGCTGCCCGTCGTAGCGGACCACGCCGGAGGTCGGTTTCTGCAGGCCGAGCAGTGTGCGGGCGAGGGTGGTCTTGCCGGAGCCGGACTGGCCGACGAGCGCGACGATCTCGTTGCGCCGCACCTGCAGGTCCACGCCGGCGACGGCGTCGATGCGGGCGCCGCGCCGCCGGCCGACCTGGTGCTGTTCCTCGAACACGTGCCGCACGACCTGCACGGCTGGATG